>NZ_JBFRJM010000007.1:0-6775 GCF_041468865.1 Vibrio sp. 10N.286.52.C3
GGATAAACAACAAGATAAAGCTAATCAAGCGAATGGGGTATGGGTATCGAGATACCGACTACTTCTTCTTGAAGATAAAAGCGGCTTTCCCCGGAAAGCCGCGATGAACCTTTTTTTTAGCCCAACTTTCTGCTCTTAAACCTTATCGACTGTATCCGCCCCATGAACCCACGGGACGATATTGTTAATACGTGAGCGCCGCAATCACACTGTTAGCGCTAAGGAACCTTTGAAACCGTCATCAAAGCTCACTCATAATAAGCTATTATTTACAGTAGATTTCGGGTAATTTTCCAAAGGCCATTATGAAAAACAAACTGAGTTTAGCAATTCAAGCATACTGCAACTGGATTGATTCAAACATTATTGAAATTGCTTATGTCGGTTCCATTCTAGTTGTGATTCTAACGCTCATCATCAATCTTATTTAGGCTTCCATTTCCTAAATATTAGTTTCCTTTACTCATTACCGAGCTTTTCTAAAAGCCTCAGAGTTAAATCAATCACCTCATGGATTTGGAGTTTTACGCCTTCAAATAGCTGCGTGAGCGGATCTATTTTTGAGGTTGCAGCTTCAACAATGACTGATTTACCTCAACGATAAACTGATAACCTCTCATTCAATGAATCCTATCTTTTTAACCATTGCCTTGTTCGTTTGTAGGGGCCCGTCCTCTATATACGACTATTGGTTACGCTTGAATGAGGATATTATTGAATTAGAATGCCCCTCAAACATATATCGCCTTGGTTATTGAGAAACAAACAGAATGAAACAAACAAATCATATCGAACAATGCCAGCAAGAAATTTTGAGCTTTTCGGACCGATTACATCAATCTGGTTGTGCGCCTTACTCGGTAGCTCAATACACTCAAGCTTATGCAAAACGCCAGAACATTGATGTCTCTATTGATGTGACCCCGACAAAAGTCATCACTATTTTTGAGCAACCCACGCAAAAAGTCGTGATGGAAAACAAAAAACCACCCTCGGTTAACTTACGTGATTTAGTCGCAACGCTTAAAGGGTTTTCGACTCATTCCCATTACGAAGGTTCAGAAACCTACTCGAATCGTACCTTGTGCTTTGCCAATTTATTGCTTCCGCCATGTTATTTAATGTTAGTTGGCAGTACTTATCTGGCGGTCGGTTTATCCATTATTCTGGGCGCTATAGCCTGGCTAGCACAAATTTTCCTGACTGGGCCAAGAAGCATTCTTGTCGAGTTCTTTGTCGCCTTAGTAGCCAGTTTTTTAACCGGTATGATAGCGGCACAGGTTCCCGGCTTACCAACATTGGCACTGTGCATTTCTTCCATTGTCCTTTTTATTCCTGGGTTAACCGTCACCAACGGCTTAGCCAGTCTTGCTCTCAATGACTTTCGGTCAGGTATCGAACTGCTTGCACAAAGCGCACTCATAGTAATGAAAATATTCATCGGCATTGTTATGGGGTTAGGCTTAGCCAACATAATCAATCAACCATTATCGGTACCGGTATTTATTGATGAAATCCCATTCGTTCTTCATGTCACCGCACTGATCGGGATTTCTGTCGCTATTGGCCTTATTTTCAACGCAAGTATGACAGAAATTCTCTTAGGCCTTCCTGTCGCGGCAATTGGCATGTGGGGGCCACATTGGTTTACTTCCGATTGGGTTGTAGGTACATGGGTAAGCACAATACTCATTACGCTTTACGGGTTGGGGATGGGAAAATTGCGTCACGTTCCACCACTCATATACATTATTCAAGGGATCATCATTCTTGTCCCCGGTAGTCGAATCATTGTCGGAGCAAGTGAGTCCTTCTTTGCGACCTCCATTTTACCCATTCCGAATATTGGTCTGTCCGCCTTGCTGATGTTTGGCGCGATTATGGCGGGACAAATCATGGTTTATTCTATATTTAGTCGTCATTTTGATTCCATCATTGAGGACTAACCATCGAACTAACAATCGCTGATCAACACGCCCCAATAACCCACGATTGAGTCTTTATCTGCTTTTTGACGTTAACCGATTCTGAGAAGGTACTGATGAACAGAGTCTCGAAAATCGATAAGACTATTTTGTTTCAGATGGCGAGGGGAATGAGCAATATGGATTTGGAAAAACCGAATAGAATCGAAATTAGCCAATAATTCAATAAGATAAGGATGCTTAGGATGAGTCAATGCAAAGTAGGCAGAGGTAAGCTAGGTATAGGCAAGCGCTAGGTTGATAGGCTTGCCATCTACTCCATTTCCGTTCTAACTACGCCACCAGTGCGTTCAGTTTTTTACGCATACTCTCTTTATCAAGGCCACCTTTAGGTCCAATGAAGACTAACCGTGACGAACGAGATTCATCATCTTCCCATGCATCTCCAACCGTCACATTGGCTCGCTGGCCCGTGCACTGAAATACACAGCGATGATCAGGACGATCGGTTAAATTTAAAATACCTTTCATGCGATAAGCATCAATTGAAAACTGTTGCAGTAGAGGATACAAACTTTGTAGATTAAGCGGTTGATCAGTTTCAAAGCTGAATGTTTCGAAATCATGGTTCACGTGATGACAGTGCTCATCATGACAATCATGGTGCTGGCATTCCTTTTGATCAGCCGCTATTTTGTTAGTGACAAAGCGCGTACTTTCAGGGGCATCAAATAAGATAGGTAAATCCACTTCGCCGAATGAAATATCAATCAATTTAGCAAACGGAGCTTGTACTCGGCACCATGCTTTGACTTGCTCTAGTTTATCAGCATCGACTAGGTCAACTTTATTAACCAGAACAATGTCAGCCACTTGAATTTGCTGCTTCGACAACGTCTCCATTGGGCCTTCTAGCCCTAAAATGTTTTCCGCATCGATCGTCGTCACGATTGCATTTAAAGGTGCGTGTGCTTGCAGTTCCGGATCTTCAAATTGAAGCGCCACTTCTTTGGGTTCTGCGATACCTGAAGTTTCAACAATAATATGGTCTGGGCGTTCCTCTAATGCGAGTAAACGCATTACCGAAACGACTAGTCCTTCTGCAAGGTTACAACAGATACAGCCATTCTCTAGGCTGATCATATTTTCACTTTCAGATTTAACTAACTCCGCATCAACATTGATTGATCCAAAATCATTGACGATCACAGCCATGCGCATTCCATTTGCATTGGTTAATATATGGTTTAGTAGGGTCGTTTTCCCTGCTCCTAAAAATCCGGCTAAAATTGTTACTGGAATAGGCTTCTTGCTCATAGCATGCTCTCTTTCGATTTTCGTTGTCTATATTTACTCGGTAAGCAATAAAAAAGGTTGAGCTAATGCCCAACCTTTTAAGTCAGGATAACTTAGCCCGTAACTTTGTTGCGAACCGCTTCACCTGGGTTTGAATCTAACAACATTTCACCAGCTTCAATGATAGGTGTCCCGTTTACAAGTACGTATTTCATGCCTGTAGAAAGGGCATTTGGTTTATCAAATGTTGCAACGGCTTTTACTTCATCAAGTTTGAAAATAGCTAAATCAGCATCTTTACCTACTTGAATACGACCTTTATTTGCCATTTGTGGCACAGCATCCTCAAGAATACGACATGCGTTTAAGCTAGTTCTTTCCATCGCTTCTACTAGTGTTACCGCTTTGTATTCCTCGACATATTTTTCAATAAAACGAGAGAAACAAGCAAGTGAGCGAGGGTGAGCTATTGCGTTGCTTGGAAGTGGCCATACATCACCTTCAATTAATACGCCTTTATCATCCATCCAAGGCATTGCATCTGAAGCGATAGCTGCACCTGGGAACAATACTGAACGGTCCATTTTAGCGCGATCTTCTTTGTTCTCATCGGGTTTTAAGAAGTGCATGACAACCACGGTACCGGGCGCTGATGCTTGTAGTTCAGTGACTTTTTCTTGGTTTAGTGCTTTACCATTCGCTTCCATGTAGCTAGCGCTTGGTACACCCCAACGTTGTAACCAATCGTCACCACGGAAAACTTCTGCGCCAATAACGGAAGAGCCAGCACCATAAGGATAAGCTTCAGTAGTAACGGCTAAACCTTGATCAATGGCGGATTGAACTAAATCGGCACAATCTTCGATATCTTGTACTGACGTGCTGTTGAGGTGACAAATGTGCATGTGTGCACCCGTTGTCGCCGACAGGCTAATGAGTTCTTGGTATGCTTCAAAGCTTGATTTTGGCTCTGCGCTGTTTAGGTAACGAACGTGAGTGTAAGTTGGTACTTCATAGCGTTTTGCTAGTTTAGCAAGATCATAGTACTCTTTGTGGCCATAACCTGGTGCGTAACCCGCGTTAATACCAATGCCTAAGCCCCCCTCTTTAAGACCTTGCTCAACCGAGCCCAGAATTTGTTTTAATTCATCTGGGGTTGCTAGGGTATTTTGCCAATTGTTTTTAGAAAAAGCTTTCTGGAACCAAACAATCGTACCATCAGGAGCAGGCATCGTAGGTTCTTTTGCTTGAATACGAGCGTAAGTCCATGCTACAGAAGCGCCGTAATTAATCGGGCGACCTTCAGCAGCAGTAATATCGTAGTACGTTCCGATTGGGAATAGACCAGATTCCATCTCAAGAGCGGTGGTTACGCCATCGAATGCTTGAGCACGGGCAGCAGGAAGTTGTTGTCCGTGAGCGTGCATATCTATAAAGCCAGGTGCAACCACGAGACCTTCAGCATCGATGATTGTTTTGCCTTGCAGCTTTTTGTCTGAGATTGCAGCAATACGCTTACCTTTAATACCGACGTGACGAATTGCGTCGAGTCCAGTTTCAGGATCAACAACACGGCCATTTTCGATAACGATATCAAATGGCCCTTTCTCGTTAGGCATCAGTTTGATGTTTTGGCCAACCAGTTTTTCAGGGGCTGCATGTAAAACAGAGGCAAAAGGCAGTGCCGCAGCCCCAACCGCTAACTTAGTCAAAGTCGAACGTTTATCTGTATCGACACCATCAAGTAATACTTGCGTAGCGTCCAATTCATTTGGGTCGTAATTTTTCATATTGATACCTGTTATGTTTGTTGTAAAAGAATATTAGTTCATGATTGTTATGAAAACTATGCTGCATGTAGAAAAATCAATCGATTGACTAACACCCACCTTTCCATCATTAGAATCCACTGCCAACCGTTATATAAAACGCGCTGTCAACGTAACTAAAAGCGAGGTCTACCCCCATGTGTAACCCATATCGGCAAGCTATCTGATAGCGAAATCCAGCACCATACGCATCGACACTTTCATCGTCTGACAGACTGCCCTCTACTGTCGCTTTATCCAGGCCATAAAACGCAGAAACGGTCCAACGATTATCAATCGCATTATCGTATTCCGCGACAACACCCAGCCCAGAGGTCACCGAGCTTTCGCCCATAAAATATTGAATAACGCCATTGATAGCGTTATTCACATCTTCATTACTGGTCTCAAACTCTACCGAGCTCTGGCCAATAATCTGTTTCACACCCAGCATCAATGGTGTGTTTGCCACTCGAAACTGGAGCTGCTGAAGCGCAGCGACTCCCGAGGTTTTTGTGCCGAATTGAATCGTTTTGTTGTACGACGCACCTATACTGAACTCTTTGAAAATATCGAGGTTCGCCTTTCCAGCGCCAACGCCACCCGTATATCGAATGGTATCTTTTAGCCACGACGGTATCACCGTTAATGTCGGTATCAGAACCTGCGCCATATTCAAAGTCCCCACCATGAATAAAGACATACACGGGTAATGGCTCTGAACCATTGATCTCCGAAGGACGCCAAATATTAAGATTCAAGCAATCTTCAGATTGCTCTTGCTGGGTTATTTTAAGCTGTGGGCACACGGCGCCAAATTGTGTCGCATCTATAGCGCTATCAGCATTGTGTTCTAATTGACGGAGTGACTGTGCTGAAAACGTTGTTGATCGGCGTAAGTGATTCCTTTAAACGCTTCAATGAATACGCGTTGCTCGTCACCTGCTAAGGTATTGATCACAACAGACTCTCTATTTGCGAAAAGAGTCGCGTCCCCGATGGATACTGAAACCTGCTCTGTTGGTAATGTCTGAAGCGGTTCTGGCTTAATAGGACGTGAGCTGGTTTCATCACTACCCCACGCAGAAAGAGCAACAGTGATAGCGATAACCATGAGTGAGCGATGCGTTAAATTCATGGTTGTACCCATAAATGTGTTCGGCCATCTGACCTGATATTGGTATCATCAAACCTGAGAATCCCTATGCTCAGCCATGCTCATTTCTGGAGTATTTGAAGTATTTTTTCTTTATGGTGCGATATTAATTCACTCTTTAAATTTGAATAAATCGCTTATGCAGGACGTGATCCTACATATATTCACTACCGTGAGTGGATGTCGCTTTTTATTTATCACAAAGACTTCTTGTTGTACCTTCTTTGGCTGACTATCTAGGGTTGATAAAATTTAAACGGGTTCTTGAAACAGCTCTATAGGGGGTTGCTGTGACTCTCCTTCTGAAGCTTCAAACTCATCAAAGAACCCAAATATGTTATTAGAGTCCGATGGCATAGTTAGCACCAAACGTAAGTTTCGAGGCCAAAGCCAATATTGTTGAGGTCTGTTTTGACTTGACCCGAAGAGGTCCAAGGTAGAAGTGCGTCGATATCAGGCTCTGCTTTCGCGAGCTCTTTCATGCACTTGACCATGTAGTTTTAGAGGATAAGGCCGTTGGCTTTTGCAGTCTCGACGATACTGTAAAGCATCGCGCTCGCCTCAGCGCCATTTGGTGTGTTGGAGAATAG
>NZ_JBFRJM010000008.1:0-152929 GCF_041468865.1 Vibrio sp. 10N.286.52.C3
GCCATGCTCGGCGCACAAAACAGAAGGCCTCGCAAATGCGAGGCCTTTGTTGTGGTTCATCGTGGATTAACGGATCAATCAAAATCTTAGACTGAATTATGCCTCAGCTGATTCCCACTCTTTACGCAGTGTCTTAGTCGCCGAAACTAAGTTAGTTAGTGCGGCTTCTGTCTCTGCCCAGTTACGAGTCTTTAATCCACAATCTGGGTTCGCCCACAAACGTTCTGCTGGGATTTTTTCTGCTGCTTTCTTAAGTAAATCCACAATCCACTCTTCTGAAGGGATGTTTGGTGAGTGAATGTCATAAACGCCAGGTCCAATCGCATTCGGGTAGTTGAACTCTTCAAATGCTTTCAGCAGTTCCATGTTCGAGCGAGAAGTCTCAATGGTAATCACATCGGCATCTAGCGCGGCTACTGAATCAATGATCTCGTTGAACTCGCTGTAACACATGTGGGTATGAATCTGAGTTTCTGGTTTAGCACTTGCCGCTGAGATCTTAAAGGCATCGACCGCCCACTCTAGGTATTCTGCGTGGTCGCGCTTTTTCAATGGCAGACCTTCACGAATCGCTGGTTCATCGATTTGGATAATGTTGATGCCCGCGTCTTGCAAATCAGACACTTCATCTCGCAGCGTAAATGCCAATTGATTAGTGATCTCTTTGCGTGAAATGTCTTCACGTGGGAATGTCCAACATAAGATAGTGACTGGGCCTGTCAGCATCCCTTTCATCTGCTTCGAGGTCAGAGATTGGGCATAGGTCGACCATTCTACGGTCATCGGCTTCTCACGCTCTATATCCGCGACCACAATCGCCGGCTTCACGCAGCGTGAGCCATAGCTTTGTACCCAACCAAACTTAGTGGTTTGAAAGCCTGCTAGGTTTTCTGCAAAGTACTCCACCATGTCGTTACGTTCAGCTTCGCCATGAACAAGCACATCCAAATCCAGTGCTTCTTGACGTTTAACGGCATCCGCAATATGGCCTTTCAATGCTGTGTTATATTCCGCTTCACTCAGCTTGCCAGTGCGGTAAGCGCTACGTTGAACACGGATCTCGCCTGTCTGTGGGAATGAACCAATGGTTGTGGTTGGTAACAGCGGTAAGCCTAACACCTCAGACTGGTGCGCGGCACGTTCTGCATAAGGAGCACTACGCTCTGCTAATGCTTTGGTAATCGTGCTAAGACGAGCCTGTACTTGAGGCTTGTTCACATGAGTCGAGCTCTTACGTGCAACAATAGGTTGGCTATACGTCTCACACGCTAATATGGCATTTTGATCGCCGTCAAGCGCAGCACCCAATAAGCTAACTTCCGTGACTTTCTGTTTCGCGAAAGCAAACCAGCTTTTCACTTCATCGCTAAGTGAATCTTCTAACTCTAAGTCAACTGGGCTGTGCAGCAGCGAACATGAACTTGCGACCCAAAGCTTATCGTCTAACTTCTCTTTCACTGGTTGCAGTTTCGCTAGCTGAGTAGCCAAGTCTGCTCGCCAAACATTGCGCCCGTTGATGACACCTGCAGACAGCACCCAATCTTCAGGTAGCTTGTTCACCACTTCATCGAGTTGCTGGGGTGCGGCAGCCAAATCGATGTGTAAGCCGTTGACGGGCAGTTCCATGATTTTATCTAACGTGTCAGTCACAGAATCAAAGTACGTGGTAAGGAGTAGCTTCACATCACCTTGAATCACCTGATAAGCCAATTTGAATGAATCTGCCCACTTAGTCTCAAGTTCCAGAGAAAGGATAGGTTCATCGATTTGTACCCACTCAACGCCCAACTTGGCCAGTTTTGCCAGAATCGCTTGGTAAGCGGTAAGCAAGCGTGGAAGCAAAGTTAAACGGTCAAAGCCCTCTTCTACTTCCTTGCCGAGATATAAATAAGATAATGGGCCTAGAAGAACTGGCTTCACCTTATGCCCCGCTTTAATCGCTTCACTCACTTCGTCAAACAGTTGTGGCCAACTCACTTCAAAGGTGTCGTCTTTACTGAACTCAGGAACAATGTAGTGATAGTTAGTGTTGAACCACTTCGTCATATCTGATGCTGCTGCACCATCTTTAGCGCTTTCAGAGCCGTGCTTAGCGCCACAACAAGTTGGCTGCCTTTGAGATTGTATTTGAGTTTGAGATTGACCGCGACCAACGCGGAACAAGGTATCTAAATCTGGGAAGGCTTTTTCACCTTCTGATCCACCAGCGTGACGCTCAGGTACATGACCTAGAAGTAACGTCGTTGTTAGAACATGGTCGTACCATGCGAAGTCACCCGCAGTTGCAAAGCTTAGATTCGCCTTAGCTTGTACATTCCAGTTACGATTTCTTAGTTCGCTACCGAGTTGCTTTAAATCTGATTGGTTAATCTCACCGCGCCAGTACTTCTCTAGTGTGAATTTCAGTTCGCGTTTTTCACCAATGCGTGGGTAGCCAAGAATATGCGTTGTCGTAGTCATGAGCCTGTTCCTTATTCAATAATTGTTAGTATCTTTTCAGACCACCTATTGAAGATTACGCTTTATCAAAAAGGCGTCTGGATGGCTAAACTATCCACCCAATCTGAATAATGAACAACGTCCAAATATTCATCTTGTTTATTAAAAATATTCATCTTGAATAAACCAAAGATGAGGAACTCAAAACCATCTAGACATCTAGACGTTTACAAATGATAAAAAACCCCGTAGGGTGATTATTAAGAAATATTGAATTGGCTTAGGGAATATGAGGAATACTCATGATAGAGCTTAAACACCTTCGAACATTGACCACCTTAAGAGACAACGGCTCACTAACTGCCACTGCAACCTCTCTTCATTTGACGCAGTCGGCGCTTTCTCACCAACTGAAAGACCTTGAGGCGCGTATCGGTGGTCAGCTTTTCCTACGTAAAACTAGACCAGTTAAGTTCACCTCTGAAGGTGAGATTTTGCTTAGGCTTGCCGATGAGATACAGCCAAGAATAGCTAAAGCGGAGAACGAACTCGCGAGCCTGAAAGAGGATGTGAATGGTCGTTTGCACATGGCGATTGAATGTCACTCATGCTTCCAATGGTTAATGCCTGCTTTGAAGGAATATCAAGTGGCTTGGCCAAGCGTAACGCTAGATTTCTCGTCAGGCTTTGGGTTTGAGCCGCTACCCGCGCTAATGGCAGGCGAGCTAGATTTGGTGATCACCTCTGATATACAGCCTCGCTCTGAGGTTCACTACGAACCACTCTTTGATTTTGAGATGCGTCTCATCACTGCGATCAACTCGCCTTTGGCAGATCAAGCGAGCATTGACCCGCAAGATCTTAGCGATCTCACGATGCTCTCCTATCCAGTTCAAAAACAGCGTTTGGATGTGGTGAAGCACTTTTTACAACCTGCAGGTGTAGAACCTAAGAAGTGGAAGCAAGCAGACAATACCTTGATGTTGGTGCAAATGGTATCGGCAGGATTAGGTGTCGCGGCATTACCAAATTGGGCAATCAGTGAGTTCTCAAGACAAGGCTTGATAGCCAGCAAGCCGTTGGGCAAAGGGCTTTCAAGAAGACTGTTTGCAGCGGTAAGAAACTCAGAAAAAGACAAACGTTACCTGCAGGCTTTCTTTAGCACAGCAAGACAGCAGAGTAAGAGTCACTTAGATGGTATTGAGGTCGTTTAAGAGGTTCATTATTGAGCTAGCTTAAGCCTGTATTAAATCGGAAAGGCAAACGCCAGAAACAAAAAAAAGTCACAGATAATCTGTGACTTTTTAGTTTCAGTATCGATGATTTTCGATATCTGTTGATTCGCGAAAATAGACTATCTTGGATAAGACTTAAACTGGTTAGTCAATGGGTCGTATTGATAGCCAAGCATATCGAGCTTGCCCACGACACTTTCTATATCCATTTCATACATACTGATCAGCTCTTCAAAGCTATCGCACTCTAGGCGAAGTTTCTCATTCACGATTCCCAGCAAGATAATGCTATCGAAACCTTTGACGTTGCTTAAATCCATCTCGTACTCCTTACGAACACACCGACTAAAATTAAGTTTAGAACGCTTACCAAGGCCATGCTAAAAAACTGATCACACTTCTTAAAGAGAATGCGTGATTAATGAGCGCACGTAATTAATGAAAGTGCGCGATTAAAGTGCCCACACTGGCGTTAAACCCACAGCCGCAGCCAATAACATCAGTAACGAAACCGTCAGTTGAAGTTTTTCCGGGGTTTTAACGAACAGTAGATGCCAACACCACACCACGATAGCTGAGATTAGCAACGCAAAGCTGAACAGTAGCGTTGAAATCACTGGTTCTAGTTGAGCTTCAGACAAAGAATAGACACTCACGACTGTTGCCAAAACCACCAACATGCCCGTCAAAACACCAACAACAGGCAGAACACGGTGAAATGCCCGTAAGCGTGTTCTTGCAATCGTCAGCAGTAAATGGCCAAACGCTGAGCCTAACAGTGCCACTAGCAATACAGTAGTGATGATACCAACGGTAGTTGCTTGTTCCGTCGCTTGGATAGCAACGTAAGACAATGCCAAACCACAAGCTAAGTACATCACCCAAATAGGGCCAGAATCGCGTGTCTTCTTAGTTTGAACTTGAGAATAGAAATAAAAGATCGCAAACACGACCAGAAAGGCTTCAATTTTTACTGAGGCAACGGCAAGCCACAGCACGCCAATCGCAGGTAACATCTTGTGGATACGACCACGCTGCCCCGGACAAATATCCCCTTTCACCAAGATGAGGGTTAAGATCAGTTGGGCTCCTAAAAGCATCGGAGCAAATTGTACTAATAACGTTTCGACCATTGTGGATCTACTTCTTCAGACTTATTTTCGCGAATAATATCAAAAACTGCTGCGAACACTAATCAAAATCACAAATTAGCGACGTTATTCAAGGCTTCAACTATGCTGTTGTATGGTTCTTTTGTCGCCATTTACCGTAAAAAGACGAAAGACACCAGAACTAACAGGGGCATGTTCTACTGGCTAGTCTAGGCTCATGCCGCTATAATTCCCGCCTCAAAAATCAGAGGTTGAAATATGTACAGCGATATCACTCCTATTCACGAACACAAAAAATACTGGGCCGAGTGCTACGGAACTGCACCCTTTTTGCCTACCAGTAGAAAGGAGATGGATGCTCTTGGATGGGATAGCTGTGACATTATTATTGTAACTGGTGACGCTTATGTCGATCACCCGAGCTTTGGTATGGCTATCATCGGCCGTCTGCTTGAAGCTCAAGGTTTCCGCGTGGGCATTATTGCTCAACCAAAGTGGGACAATAAAGATGCCTTCATGAAGCTAGGTAAACCTAACCTATTCTTCGGCATCACAGCGGGTAACATGGACTCCATGATCAACCGCTACACCTCTGATCGCAAATTACGTCACGATGATGCTTATACTCCGAACAATGAAGGTGGCAAGCGTCCTGATCGTGCAACTCTGGTTTATTCTCAACGTTGTCGTGAAGCTTACAAAGGCACGCCAATCGTGCTTGGTGGTATTGAAGCGAGCTTACGTCGTGTAGCTCACTACGACTACTGGTCAGATAAAGTTCGCCGCTCTGTATTGTTTGATGCAAAAGCTGACATTCTTCTTTTTGGTAACGCTGAACGTGCACTGGTTGAAGTAGCACACCGCATTGCCGATGGTGAAGACATGTCTACGCTGACCAATATCCGCGGTACTGCTATCAATCTTCCTGCGGCCCCTGAAGGCTTCAAGATCATTGACTCTTCTCGTATCGAAAAGCCGAACAAAGCGTATGTTCCGGTTAACCCGTACGAAGTTGAAACTCAGTGTGATACCAAGAAAGACGAAAAAGAAGAAGTAAAAGCGCAACCTATTACTATTCGCCCTTCTCGTCACGATGCAAAAACTACAGCGGTTCGTATCCCAGGTTACGAAAAGCTAAACAATGACCGTATTCTTTACGCTCACGCTAGTCGTATTCTGCACCTTGAGACAAACCCGTACTCAGGTCGTGCTCTGATTCAACGTCACGGTGATCGCGAGCTTTGGATTAACCAAGCGCCTATTCCATTGACCACAGAAGAGATGGACTACGTGTTTGGCCTTGCGTACAAGCGTGTTCCGCACCCGATGTACGGCAAAGCGAAAATCCCAGCATACGACATGATCAAAACCTCGGTTAACATCATGCGTGGTTGTTTTGGTGGTTGTTCTTTCTGTTCAATCACAGAGCACGAAGGTCGCATCATTCAGAACCGTTCGAAAGAATCTATCTTGGATGAGATCGAAGACATTAAAGATAAAGTACCGGGCTTCACAGGTACTATTTCTGACTTGGGCGGCCCAACGGCGAACATGTACCGTTTAGGTTGTTCAGATCCAAAAGCTGAAATTAACTGTCGTCGTCCATCATGTGTGTTCCCGAAAATCTGTGAAAAGCTAAACACAGACCATCAACACACTATCGACCTGTACCGCTCTGCGAGAAAAGTACCGGGTGTTAAGAAGATCATGATCGCTTCTGGTGTACGTTACGACTTAGCGATTGAATCTCCAGAATACGTTCGTGAGCTTGTGACTCACCACGTTGGTGGTTACTTGAAGATTGCTCCAGAGCATACTGAAAAAGGCCCACTGGATCTGATGATGAAGCCGGGCATGGGCACTTACGATCGTTTCAAAGAGATGTTCGAGAAGTACAGCGCTGAAGCCGGTAAGAAACAGTACTTAATTCCTTACTTTATCTCTGCTCACCCGGGCACAGAAGATGAAGACATGCTTAACCTAGCAATGTGGCTGAAAAAGCACAACTACGAGTGTGACCAAGTACAGAACTTCTACCCATCGCCAATGTGTAATGCAACGTCGATGTACTACTCAGAGACTAACCCTCTGAAACGCGTGAAATATAAGAAGCGTGAAGATGTTCCTGTGCCGAAAGGTGATCGTCAACGTCGTCTGCATAAAGCACTGCTTCGTTACCACGATCCTGAAAACTGGAAAATCATCCGTGAAGCACTGATCAGCATGGGTAAACAGCACCTAATTGGTGATAAAGCAAACTGCCTAGTACCAGCAGAAGACTTTGATGCACAAACACCAGCACAACGTCGTAAGTCTGGTCGTCACGGTTCACAGCGCTTTGCTACTAAGCACAGCAAGTCTCAGCCAGGTCTTGGTGGCGAAAGCCCACGTAACCACTCTGGTAAGAAACCGGGTGGCAAGAAGCCGAATGGTAACGGCAACGGTAGCCAAGGTAATGCTAACCAAGGTGGCGGTAATGGCAATGCTCGTAAACCAGCGACTGGCTTCATTAAGAAAGGTCCTGGTGGTCAGCAATCACAAGGTAATGGCGGCGGAAATGGCAAACCAAACCGTAACAAAGCGGGCAATGGTCAAGGTGGCAAACCTGCAAGTAACGGCAAGAACCGCCAGCGCGCAGCACAACGCTAATATCGCGAACCGATTGACTTCGCTATCGTAAAAACACAAAGCGCAGCTATTTAGCTGCGCTTTTTTGTGTCTGTTACAAGATAGCCTAACGAGCAAACACCCAATACTGACTAAGCAAATAGTTACTGACCATGCCCACCAAGATGCCAACCGCCATTGCGATAAACACTGCCCCAGTAAATGCAGGCAGCAATTCAGTCATCAACTTAAAGCACAGCAAATTAGGTATCGCCGATATTGATGCAGAGAACATGAACTTTTGCCATTGAATCAGCTTTTCGGACCAATTCCCCTGCCCTTTGAATTCAAAGGTCAACACTCGATTTCCAAACCAGGTTGTCGTTGCTGCAACGATGAAAGAGCCAATTCGAGCACTCATTAACGGCAGCCCAATAACGTAATGCAGCAACGCAAACACGGCACAATCGACAACAAAGCCACTCGCCCCCACCGTAGCGAATTTAATCATCTTATGATGAGGTTGTAGTTTTTGGTTTAGCACGTCGAACTTGTGGCTAAACAGTCTCGATGACGAGTTAAAATTGAACATCGCCATCACTTCGAATATGGCTCAACGATAGATTTGGTTTGATGTTTTGGCTATGACAACTAAATAGAGCGCGCTTGATCTTCACCGTCGGCTCTAAAATACAGGTCAACGCATTGTCTTTAATCTTGGTTTCCACTTCCGCTCTTTTACCAATCAGATAGAACTTGTCGATACCATCTAACTGCTTAACATCAAGTAGCTTTTTCGCTTGTCCATGACTGTAAAATTGCCCAGAGAACGGTCGTTTACCGATGTAAAAGCTCGGCGCTTCATCCGTGATCTGCTCGAAGATAATACGGTCACTTTTCTCGTTCGCTTTGCCTAAGTTGAGGTAGACCATTGCAATCATTAGCAACACAGGTAGCACTAAAGCCACACTCGAGAACCACTTCTTATCTTTTTCTACTACAAGCGTTGCCACCAGCAAGCCAAGGGCTGGAATACCCGGTAGGACGTAAGCTGGAAGAATATTACCCGCCATAGTGAAAAGAATTAGAGGAGAGACCAACCAACACACAAGGAATAAAAACAACCCACTATGTTCAGCGTTAACTTCTGCGATTTTCTTACGACGGGCGAAAGTCAAAATAGGCAACACAATCGACCACGGCGCAGCCGCTTGAATCCAGAAAATCCAAATCATGCCTCTTGCTTGGTCATGGGCAGAACCGTATAAATCGCCCTCCCAACCACTCACAACAAAACGCTTAAAGTGCTCGCCAACAATAAAGTAATCAATAAAACCCGGTGTTGCCATTTCAGCCATGATGTACCACGGCAAAGCAATCGCTAGCATCACGCCTAAGCCTGACAACAGTGGAAAGCGTTGCCATAACACTTTAAAAGCGCCAAAAAATCCATGTTGCAATACTAACCAAGGGAAAACGGCGATACCCATAATCACAATCGCTACCGGCCCTTTTGCCAGCAAGCCTAGTGCTAAGCCAATGAAACCGACATAGCCCCAAGACCGATTAGTCTTCGCGCTCCCTTCTCCCTTCGAACCCTCTCCTCCTAACCAACATAGGTAGAAACCTAACATGGCTATGGTCATCGCTAACGTTAATGCCATGTCAGTCATAACAGCACCCGCCGCGATAGAGAAAATCCCACATGTCGCCAATACCACGGCCGCCACCAAGGCACTTTGTCCGGTGCGCTTAGCCATGCACGCAACCAACAAAATCGTCGCAAAACCTGCTAACCAGTGTGGCGCACGCACAGCAAACTCACTCAAACCAAACAGCTCAATCCCAGCCGCACTCATCCATGTGAACAACGGTGGTTTACCCCAGAAAGGGATGCCGTAATCAAATTGAGGGGTTAACCAATTGCCGGTTTCTACCATCAAGCGAGCCATTTCTCCATAGCGCGCTTCCGTAGTATCCATTAAAGGGTATGTCGCCAGAGATAAGAGCCTTAGAACCAATGCAAAAGCCAACAAATACCATAGGTGCGTTCGGTTCAGGCTCATGCTGACTCCTCTAATTTAAAATGTGTTTTTAATGCTGGGGTATCGACCACCGATTGAATCAGATACAAAGGGCGATTCTTGGTTTCAATGAAAATACGACCTATGTACTCTCCCATTAAACCAATACACAACAGTTGGATACCGCCAAGGGCAAGCTGTACGACCATCATTGACGGATAGCCCGTGATGGGCTCACCAAACATCATGGTTTTGAACACGATGAAGACGCCATACACGAAAGCAGTAAGTGCCACTAAGCCACCAACGGCCGTCGCAATACGCAGTGGGCGGATAGAGAATGAAGTGATGCCATCCATCGCCAAGCCAACCAGCTTCAAGTAGTTCCACTTGGTCTCGCCACAAAAGCGCGCGTCGCGCTTAAACTGAATCGTTGCTTGCCTAAAACCCGGCCATGAGAAAATACCTTTCATGTAGCGATTACGTTCAGGAAGTTGATTGATATGGTCGACGACTTCACGGCTCAACAGTCTGAAATCACCGACATTTTCAGGAACATCGATTTTCGCAGCCACATTCATGACTTTGTAAAAGCTCGCCGCTGAAAACTTCTTAAACCACGTTTCACCATCACGCTGGCTGCGCTGCATATTCACAACGTCATAGCCTTCGCGCCACTTGGCAACCATTTGTGGGATCAGCTCCGGCGGATCTTGCAGGTCTGCGTCTAACAAGATCACCGCTTGTCCTCGGCAATGCTCAAGGCCAGCACTCATGGCTGACTCTTTACCAAAGTTACGGCTTAAACCAATCACCGAGATTGAGCTGTTGATTGAAGTGAATGAACTCACCAAGTCCAAGCTGTTGTCTTTGCTGCCATCGTCGACATAAACAATCTCACTCGTGATCGGTAAGCTATCAAGCACCTTGGTAAGGCGAGAGTGGAACTCTTCCAATACCTCTTGTTCATCGTAAAAAGGCACAATGATAGACAAAGAGACCGCAGGATTGATCTGCGATGTAGATATCTTAGGGCGGCTAATATGAAGTTCAGACATAATACGTTCTTCTATTTTTTAATCTGCAGCCAATCTACCCTCCCATAAGTGAAAGTTATGTTATTGACATATTTTTCACGCTCACTCAGGATAATGTTACTGTCTATTTCTGTATGAGAATCAAAATGAAACGAGTTCTATTAGTCGAAGATAACCGTGAAATTGCAGGTGTATTGTTTGATTATTTTGAGTGTATTGGCATGGAACTCGATTACGCAGACAACGGTGAACTTGGCCTACAACTCGCGTTGGAAAACTCATTTGATATCATCATATTGGATCTAATGTTACCGAGAATGGACGGCCTAACGGTTTGTAATAAACTGCGAGACCAAGGTAACGCGACACCTATTTTGATGCTGACCGCCTTAGATAGCCGAGAAGATATGCTGAAAGGCTTTGAACACGGTGCCGATGATTACCTAACCAAGCCTTTCGATTTGGATATTTTAGAAGCGAGAATGAACGCACTGGTTCGTCGTTACCGAGGAAAGGTGGCGTCTTCTAAATTGCAGTTTGATGAACTCACCATCGACCAAAAAACGCGTAAAGCCTACCGTCAAGATAAGCTGCTCGCACTCAACCCAACCACTTACACCATACTTGAGATGCTGTGCCAAAGCGCACCTGAAGTAGTCACTCGTGAAGCTATTTCCTACAAGTTATGGGAAGAAAACGAGCCCAACAATGATGTGTTGCGCAGTCACATTTATCAGTTACGTAATCAACTCGACAAGCCTTTCGACACTCAGATGTTAATTACGGTGCCTAAAGTTGGCTTCCGATTGGAGCCATCGAATTGATTTCAAATGTTCTTACAAGCACAAAAACCCTAACGGGCCGCTTAGCGGTTTTCTTTGGGTTAATGGCCGTAATTGTGTCGGCATTTGTCTATGTGGTATTTATCACAGCCCTGTACTTGTCGGAAGACCGCGTGGGTGAAAGACGCATCCTAATTGACCGCAACTATGCAGTCGGGTTATTCCAGTCAGGTGAAAGTGGAGAGCTTCGTATTGATGACCTGACTATCGCTTACAACGATCTTTCCTATCTACCGAAAAAGTATTTAAAGTATATTGAAGGCAAAGAAAATTTCATTGGTGAGGTCGGTGAAGATCCAGAATCTCGCATGGTCTATGTAGGCGAGTATACTCATGAAGGTAGAACTCACCCTATTGTTCTGCTTTCTGAAATAGACCGTGTCGAGCTTAGTGTCTTTGAGCTCGTTTATGCCACCACATTTGTATTAGCCCTTCTCTCTATTCTAATATTCAGCTTCGGAGCTCTGCTCTATCGGTTGTCTAAACGGCTGATTGAGCCCTTCAACTCCCTGTCTGAACAGCTTGAATCCAATAAGCTCAATCTAAACGAAGAATTTGGAGTGAATGACGATGCGGCGGTGGAGTTTCGTCAGTTGACGGATCAACTCAATCAATACAGAAGAGAAATCAATTCTCTAGTAAAACGCGAGCAAGCTTTCGCACGCTACTCAAGTCATGAACTAAGAACTCCGTTGACTGTTGCTCGTGGTGCCAACAAACTGTTACTGAGAAGCGAAACAACCGAATTTCAATCTCGTCAGGTTGAACGTATTGATGAAGCCATTGTTCAAATGTCTGAAATGGTCGATGCACTGCTTGGTTTAGTTCGTTATGAAAGAAACAGTGACGATGCACCGCTGCGCTTGTTTAGTCAGCAAGAGTTAGAAGCTATCGTTTCCAAGAATTCATTACAGGCGGATGAGAAGCAAGTCGAGATATCCTTACACATTCAATCAGAGCCGACCATTCAAGCCACCAGCGCGATCATGAATATGTTGGTCGGCAATTTATTGAGGAATGCCATTGCAGCGACCAATAGTGGCACTGTCACGGTTACCCTGTCCGAACAGAGTATTGTGATTGAAGACCAAGGTGAAGGCCTTCAGGAACAATACAATCCGAATGGTCATGGATTAGGTTTATTGATTGTCGAGGACTTGTGTCAACGCTTCCAGTGGGGCTTTGAATTGGTCAATCGCAGCTGTGGTGGATGTACCGCTAAAATCACCTTTCAAACCGATATATCCGCATCAATCTCAGAGCAAATGAATTCATAGTTCGAGGCTCAATATCGAACGAAAACTTGATTTAGTTGGTTTACAGCACTTGCAGGCTACTAGATACTTGTTAGTCCTATTTGAACTAAAAATGCTGGCTTCTTAGTCAGCGTTTTGTCTAAGTGCGATGAAACTAAATAATAGCCCTATAACTCAACATCAATACAACGACCACACCTTTTTCTTGAAGCGTGACGATCAGCTCCACTCTCACTTTAGTGGCAATAAAGCGCGAAAGTTCATGAAGCTACTGGAAGACGATCACCCAAACATCACCACTCTAATAAGCTACGGTTCTGCGCAAGCTAACTCTCTATTCTCGCTCGCTGCACTTGCAAAAATTAAAGGCTGGACGCTTGAGTTTTACGTTGATCACCTTCCTCAATGGCTAAAAGAACGTCCAATCGGCAATTACCGTGGCGCTGTAGACTTAGGCGCTAAGGTGATTTCAGTCAAAGAGACGGGCTCTGAGCTTCACCCTCAGGAGTATATTGAGCAAATAAGACAGCCAGATTCTCAGTGCATTGTATTGCCTGAAGGTGGACGCTCTCAGCTTTCTGAATATGGCGTGAAGCAACTGGCGATGGAGATACTCAGCTGGACGCGTTTCGAAAACCAACACGATTTCTTGGTTGCACTACCAGCAGGCACCGGCAGTACGGCTCTGTATCTGCATAAGCATTTAAAAGTGCACAACATCCCGGTGTTAACCTGTGCGTGTGTTGGCGGTAATGACTATTTAACGCAACAATTCAATGAACTTGGCGAATCCGATCACCCACAGATCTTACCGCTCAAAACCAAGCACCATTTCGGTAAGCTGTATCAGCAGGATTATCAAACCTGGTTGGATCTACAAGAGCAAACCGACATTGAATTTGACCTGCTCTATGACCCTTTGATGTGGCAATGCTTGGAACAATGGCAACAAGACAACCCAACCAAAACCGTCATCTATATCCATCAAGGTGGCATCTTAGGCAATGAATCGATGTTGCCACGCTATCAGCGTAAGTATCCAGAGATGAGCATTAGCAAAACCAACGCATCTTGGTAGTTGTTTTCCTTTATTCCCCAGCTTAGCTATTCAAGTTTTGGTAAGCTGAAAACATCACAAAACAGCCATCGCACTCCCTCTCGATGGCTATTCATCAGCAATAGCCACCGGCTATCCCTGCCATACATTTCAAGTTAGAGACAGAAATATGGCGAGAATCATCGCGTTATCTATACTTTCGATTGGAACGTCAATTGTCATCGAAAGGAATAACGCATGCGAACACTCACCACGCTAGGCTTGTTTTCAGTTTTACTGCCCTTCTCTGCGATTTCAGGAGAAAACATCACTTACCAAGTCGATGGTATGGATTACGAAGGTTATTGGAGTGAGGCCAGTGACCAAGCACCTTTAGTACTGCTAATACACGATTGGGATGGCTTAACCGATTACGAAAAGAAACGTTCTGAGATGCTCAACGAACTCGGTTACAACGTGTTCGCTATCGACCTGTTTGGTAAAGGCATTCGCCCAACCGAAGTGAAAGACAAAAAACAACACACAGGTGAACTGTACAAAGACAGAGAGAAAATGCGTGCGCTACTCAACGCAGGAGCCATGGAAGCGAAAAGACTTGGCGGCAACTTAGATAACAACGTAATAATGGGATACTGCTTTGGTGGAGCTGCTGTATTGGAAGCCGCTCGTGCGGGAATTCCTTCGAAGGCTTACGTAACCTTCCATGGCGGTTTATCAACACCAAAAGGCCAAGACTACTCGCAGACTAAAGCTCCCGTAGTCGTGTTCCACGGCACGGCTGATGCCATGATTTCAATGCACGACTTTGGAAGCCTCGCCGCTCAACTTGAATCAACCAAAGTTCCGCATGAGATGATCACTTATAGTGGTGCGCCACACGCCTTCACAGTATTCGGATCGAATAACTATCAACATGAAGCTGACCAAAAATCGTGGGAACGATTCACTCATGTGTTAGAAACCACCACCCGATAAGCCGCGACACTCAAACCAAATTAGCCCATGCTTAATAAACATGGGCTAATTCGTATGACCAAGGATTTGGATGAACTACATGTAACGATGGATACTTAAGTCATCAGTTTTAATATCACTAGCTGAGCCACTGACCACGCTTGCCAAGATCTTTCCTGAGCCACATGCCATTGTCCAACCTAATGTCCCATGTCCAGTATTTGTAAATAGGTTCTTGATAGGCGTCTTACCGATAATAGGCGTACCATCCGGCGTCATTGGTCTTAACCCAGTCCAGTATTCAGCCTTAGAAAAGTCACCCGCTTGTGGGAAAAGATCTTTAATCACCATATCAATCGTGGCTTTGCGTTTTTCAGGGATAAGGTAATTAAACCCCGCAAGTTCTGCCGTCCCTGCAATGCGAATACGATCATCAAATCGCGTCATCGCTACCTTGTAAGTTTCATCCATCACAGTCGAGGTTGGTGACTTATCTGCATTCACGATCGGCAGTGTTAGCGAATAGCCTTTCACTGGATAAACCGGGATCGACAAATCAACTTGCTTCAACAGTTCTCGAGAATAGCTTCCTGAAGCGACCACGTAAGCATCCGCTTTGAACTCGCCTTGAGTCGTTGTAATACTCTCAATGGTTTGATTCTGATGATTGAGCCTAACCACTTCGGTATTAAACACGAACTGAACGCCGAGTTGCTTGGCTTTTTCGGTCAAGGTTAAACAGAACTGATGACAATCACCGGTTTCATCGTGTGGTAAATACAGGCCGCCCACCAGCTTGTCTTTAACGTCTGCTAAACCAGACTCCACTGACAGACACTGTTCAACATCAAACAGCGAGTGTTCGATTCCACTCTCTGTTAATAGCTTCATATCCTGCTGAATAGCGTCCAATTGTTTTTCGCTTCTGAATACTTGCAAGGTGCCTTTCTGCCGGCCCTCATAAGCCAGTTGTTCACTGGTTCTTAGATGAGTGAGACACTCTCGGCTGTAGTTAGCGACTCGCAACATGCGCGATTTGTTTTGTGCGTATTTGGCTTCATTGCAGTTGGCGAGCATCTTAGTCGCCCAAGAAACCAATTCAGGAGAAAGTGAAGGCTTAACTTTTAAAGGGGCATGCTCTTGGGTTAACCATTTCATCGCTTTCAATGGAATACCAGGCGCCGCCCATGGTGAAGAATAACCGTAAGAGATTTGCCCAGCATTCGCAAAACTGGTTTCTTTGCCACTGCTATCTTGACGATCAATAACCGTGACCGAGTGACCTTCTTTTGCCAAGTACCATGCGCTGGTCAATCCAATAACACCACTGCCAATTACAATAACTTCCATTCTCTTCCCCTAATGCCTGAGAAAGCCAAATCTGTCGAACACAGCTGTCAGTCTAAAACTCGTTTCGTTAATAATTTGTAACTTATTCCGCATGTGTTGACTTAACAATAGAGGTGGCATTGACAAAACATCAATTCGACTCGAAAACAAATCCAGCAGTTTGGAAGTGTGATATTGGCGGTATTTGAAAGCTTAGGTAGGAGTCGCTAAGTAAACTGATTAAGCCTAGATATTGTAAGCGTCATGACTCAAGAAAGTGGCGTTCTCGAGTAAGAAATCTAACAAGGTTTCCGCTTGTAGCGTTAGTGCACGGCCTTTCAAAGATTGAACCTTAACCGTCGCCTTCGATAGCATCTCCAACTCGGTCGCAACCACTTCTATCTGCCCTGACTTTATCTCATCGATCACAGTGAGTTTAGGCATAAAGGTGACGCCCAACCCTGCTGAAACGAAGTTAGTCAGTGCCGTGACTGAGTTAGTTTGAAGTTTTGGCTGCAAGGTAAGATGGGAAATTTGTTCAGCCTGCTTTACCAGCCTCCCCATACCGGTCGAGTTATCGATCAAGGCGAGAGAAGCGTCTTGAATATCTTGCATTACCACTGGTGCATCTTTCATCGTAAGGAAGTGCCCCTTCGGAGCAATCAATTCGAGCGGATGGCTGCGTTCAACGTGAGAGTGCAGTTTAGGATGTGGTGCAGACGCATAGGTTATCGCAAAGTCTATCTGTTGATCTTCCAACATCTTGACTGCATCCAATGCCCCTGCGATCTCAATAGAAAGATTGATATCAGGATAACGAGTCATGAAGGTTTGCATCGGTTTAGAGACCAAGTTAGTAATAAATCCTTCTCCAATCGCGATGCTAACATTACCGCCCTTGAGGTTTTTAAGCTTGGTTAGTCGAGCAAGCACTGCCGCCTCTCCACGAACAATGGAGCGATAGTAGTTCAACAGTTCGTTCCCCGCCTCAGTCAGCAGAGATTGGCGGTTGTTGCGCTCCCATACTTTCATTTCCGCTTGCGCTTCTAACTGCGTCAGCATTCGACTCATCGCGGCAGGGTCAACGTTCATCATCTTAGATGCCTTACGTAACGACCCGTATTTCGATAAAGCATTAAGGTATTCCAGCGCGCGGATATTAAAGTGGTGCATTCAACTTCCTTGTGATTCGACTGATACTAATCAAGCGTCTCACAATTTTGCTGCGAACACGTATCCCAATTTATCGAGATCGGAATTGCGCTTACTAACTTGTGCACCGAGTCACTTCAAGGCATTACATCAAAGGTTGATATACGTGTATTTTTTGCTGTAGATAACACAAAGGCGACAACTTTCGTCATCGCCTTTGTGGTCATTATCCCGATGTAAACCTCAAGCAGTCAATAACCGGTCACTTCACTACAGACCAACAAAGAAACTGATCACTAGCGCATTAATCAAATCAACAAAGAAACCACACACTAATGGCACCACAATGAATGCTTGTGGGCTTGCGCCATATCGATGAGTTACTGCCGTCATGTTCACAATTGCTGTTGCGGTCGAGCCTAGAGTGATACCACCGAAGCCTGAACATATCACCACAGAATCGTAGTTTCTTCCCATCAAGTAATAAACGACAAACACAGTAAACAACAGGGAAAGCAAGATCTGGATACTCATGACAACAGAGATATAGCCAAACAGTCCATCGAGATCCCAGATACGCAACCCCATCAATGCCATGGTCAAGAACATGCCTAAACAAATATCAGAGATCATCGCTAAGCCTTTGCGGCCTTGAGCGATTTTCTCTTGTGTACGACGCTTCTTAAACAATGCACGACCGACGTTTCCGATTAAGATACCAGCGATTAAACAGCTAACGAATAACGGCAGTTTTAGGCCCATAGAGTCGATAACTTCACTCAAGCTGTAACCCAGCATTAGTGTTAAGTTAAGAATCAACCACGCCCATAGAACGCCGTAGTGACTAAGCTCCGTTTTTGTTTCACTCTCTTGGAATGCACCAACCGTAACCTCTTCTTCATTAGAAGGGCTTACTTTGTGTTTATTGAGCAGGTAGTTGGCAATCGGGCCACCAATCACACACGCTGCAATTAAACCAACCGTGTTTGAAGCGACACCAAGTTCGAGCGCGTTAGCAATACCAAACTCTTCCACAAACATTGGCGCCCACGCTAACGTTGTGCCTACGCCGCCTATCAAGCTAACAGACCCAGATAGCAAGCCTGCTTTAGGATCCATTCCAAAGCCAGAAGCGACTGCCATTCCGACTACGTTTTGCAACACGATAAAAATGGCAGCAAGACACAGTAGGATGAACAACGGTCGCCCACCTTTAATCAGTGTTTTAATATCCGCTTGGAGCCCGATGCCAGCAAAAAAGTAGAGAAGCAAAAAGTCTCTGACATCTAGGCTAAAAGTGATTTGGATTTCAAAAATATAGTAAAGCGCCGCTACGGTCGCTGCGCAGACAAAGCCACCAATCACAGGCTCTGGCAGTGAATACTTTCTTAATACTTCAGATCGCTCGATCAAACCTTTACCGATAAACAGTAATGAAATCGCGATCGTAAAAGAGAGCATTGGAGAAACTAGGGTTTCTGTCATGAGGTTATGGATTCCTAATAGTTAGATTATTCATAATATTGCGTACTATTGATAATCTAGGTTCACGCCAAAAAATCAAGCGATTATCTATGATAAAAACACCTAATATGGTTAATTCTGCGACGGTATTAATAGAGATTATAACTATAAAGCAATGATTAAAGGAACGGATATTAGGGAGGTATACAGATGAGGTGGGATATAGAGGCTCTAAAACGAGAAAACCCCAGCATTTCTGCTAGGGTTTTGAATAGTGGTGGAAGGATGGGGATTTGAACCCCAGATACGCTATAAACGTATACTCGCTTTCCAGGCGAGCGCCTTAAGCCACTCAGCCATCCTTCCACAAATTGTGTGTTGAGCATGTCACTCAACGAGGCGCTACTTTATTGATTCTGCTTGCTTTGGTCAAGGGGCATTCTCAAAAAAAGTGCCTTTTTCGGTTTGTTCGATTACAAATTAACTCATTAGATCAAAAACAAACCAAATTTCATTCTTTCGCTGCACTTACGCTTGTTGCTTTTCTTAAGCTTGTTGATAGTAGCCAGGAACTCGAAACCATTTACGACACATATCGAGGAAGTAGCCGTAAAGTACGCCCATACCGCACGAGATAACTGCATTACTGGTTACAGCCGTAACGATTTGGTCGCCTGAAGCACCCACTGCCAACAAAATACCCGCATACACTGGAGACTGGAATAACACGTATGCCATCAAATCAGACAAGTTTTTCATCGATGAGCTTTCTGAAAGTTTTGCACCATTGCGTAAGAACCAATCACGAAAAACGCCATAAGGCCAAGCGATAGCAATGTTTACAGGAATAGATAACGTTCGAGAAGCAAGAGATTGCTCAAACGTCATACCAGAAATAAACACTTCTACGATCATGCCAGAAATAAAACAGAAAACGACCATAGCAAATGTATCCGCAGCTGCGTTTCGAATACAAAATGGACCACGAGACTTCATTGACGACAAACCTAAAATATATCACTGCTTAATTAGTGATTTAGTAACATATAAACAAGGCACATTTGCACCTCACCAGATAATGTCGCTATTAAATCACAAGATTAGTAGTCATACACTCCAAATTAAAAATCAAGTTGTAAATTAACAACCAAAAACCACTTTAAAAGCAGTCACTTTCACCAAAAAATCCAACCAAGGTCAAATATTGGACAGTTCGTCATTTACTTACCGTAATTAAACAACATTTAAGCCATAGGTAGATTTACAGTAATGATATTAATGACATCTTGTGTAGGTGGTGATCCTAAAGCAACCTGCTCTAACGCTTTATCGACTTGTTCAGTAAGTTCCGCGTTGTTCATAGCTTCAACGTGGACACGTAGGCTCTCTAGTGCAAATTGAATCAGTTCTAGGTTGTTGTCTTCTAGCGCCACATACAACGTCACTAACAGCTCTTCAGTGTTATCTTTGTTGCGAAGATCAGGTTTAGGCAGTGACTCGCTTTTACTTTTCGAATCGTGTGGTTTTACGTCTTGGCTTTCGAGCTCATCCGCTTTTACTTCATGGTATTGATAAAGCTTATTTGAATAGCGGAACAAGGCATCATCCAGTTCACGCTCGTCAATCGGCTTAGCAATAATATAATCCACACCTGCCCCCAACATACGCTCACGAGTCTCTTTAAAGACATCAGCCGTACAACCAAACACCAATACCGATGACACATCGCCTATCAAAGCACGAATAGCAGTGGTTGATTCAACGCCATCCATCACAGGCATATGGTTATCCATGAGCACCAAATCAAAGCGCTCAGCAACCACGGCTTGTATCGCAAGTTCACCGTTTTCGACGCTCTTACAGGTAAAGCCTTTACTGCTCATGAAGGCTTCAATGATCACCGTGTTAGTTCGGTTGTCCTCGACGATCAGTACCTTTAAGCCAGAGTAGTCCAACTTCTTATGTGGCAAACTCTCGATTTCTCCTGGCTGACATGGCTGAATCTTCAAGCGAACATCAAAACTCGTGCCTATCCCTTCTTCACTGGTGACGGTAATACTGCCATCCATCAACTGGGCAATTTTCTTCACAATCGCGAGGCCAAGGCCAGTACCGCCAAAACACCTTGTGGTCGAAGACTCCGCTTGTTCAAACGGTTTAAAAATACGCTTCTGAGCTTCTTTAGAAATACCAATTCCGGTATCACGAACTCGAATGCTCAGATAGGTGTCACTCCCCTCTACAACTTCTTTCAGGTACACCTCAACAAAGCCTCTGGAGGTGAACTTCACCGCGTTGTTCAATAGATTAAACAAAATTTGGCGAAGGCGAGCTTTATCTGAGAAGTACCAACGACCCGAAGTCACCTCAGAGTATACTTTGAATTGAAGCCCTTTCTCGGAAGACAATGTGTAGTAAACACTGTTAATACTGCCGATGATCGAATCAAGCGGGAAACGCGTTTCATCAAGATCCAACCTGCCCTGCTCGATCTTCGAGAAGTCTAAGATCTCGTTGAGTAGAGTCATCATATGATCGCCGGACTCATACAAGCTCTTAAGATGCTTCTCTTGTTCAGAATTTAGAGGCGTTTTTAATAGGATTTGAGCGGTACCCAATACCCCATTCATCGGAGTGCGAATTTCATGTGACAAGGTCGCAAGGAAAGCGGTTTTTGCATTGGTGGATGCCTGAGCTTTAACCTTTTCCGCTTCGAGATAAATGGTCTTTTCGTTGAAGGTTTTAATCAAATGGCCGATTTCGTCATCACTCGAGTAATCCACATCAATGATTTCGCCGGCTTTCGAACTATCAACCTGTGCTGCAATCCTTGTGATTGGACTAATCAAATAACGGTTCAATAAGTAATACCCCGCCATGACACAAAGTAGCAATAGCGGAACAATACCGCCTTCAATGCTCATCACCTGACGAAACACTTCGTCTTCTACTCGTGATTTGGAGTTCACCACATCCACTTGCCAGCCGAAATCACCAAATTGATTGCTACTGATGTAAATGCCTTCAACGAGATTAAAGTTATGCGAAACCAACACTTGGTTAAGCTTATCTCTGAGCGTAATGCCAAGGTTGTATTCTTCGGCGTGGTTCTTGATAAAACCAAGCAGCTCTTCGAGCGAGAGATCCACCGTGGCAACACCGGCAAAAGTACCGTCGTAATAATAAGGGGAAGACGCCGTAATCATTCGAACGTGTGTGTATGGATCGATATACACATCGCTCCAAGAGATCGTGCCTTGTTTTTGGTTGACGACAGAGGTGTACCAATACTCTTCTTGATAAGGGGCATTTTGGGGGTTGTTGTAAGAATATATCTGGTCGATTATTCCATCGTCGGCTTTATTAAAAAAGTAACTGTTGAGAAGCTTTTTAGAATCAAGCGCATAAGGTTCGGGCCAAATACCGGCACTGACAATCGTATCGTCGCTCGCCGCCAACATGGACTTAAAGAGCGGAATAACATCATCACCGTTACGATGCGCTTGAGCAAACCCAACGAGACTGTCTACGAAGCCTCGAGAACTACTGAGTGGCTCTGTAATCAATGCGGATAACAGTTGCGTACGCAAGTCGAGGTTTTGTTGTAATTTGGCGCGCACAGGGGATTCTACGACGTAATACGTCACACTACCGACAATGGCAATAAACATCGCAAGGTATAATCCAAGCGCTACCATGCTTTTTTTCTTTAAAGACGACCGTATCTGCATAATTCTTTTATTGTTTTCTTTTCTGTTAAACCTAGTGTTTATCATCCATGACATCAAGCCTTTTTAGATTGAAGCTTGATTGGCACAAGTTCATTGGTACTATAAGCGCAAATATGTTCCCTTTTACGGTACCTCACTTTGACTTTACAAGATATTCTTGCGCTTCCAGAGTTGGAAGGAAAGCTAATCACAGAACACAAAACAATGGGCTTTGTCACTGCAATGGCAGCGGCACCGAATGTGTTAACCCCGCATGAGTGGCTACCGTTCTTATGGGGTGGCGAAGAAGTCGCACCTTTTACGGATGGTGAACAGCTAGAAAGCTACATTGAAGTTATCATCGAGCTTTGGAATAAAACCCGCCCAGAACTGATTGAAGGGACTTGGGTTTGGCCTGAAGCTTGTCAATTAGACGACGAAGAAGTGGTGAACACTGCCGCTCGTGATTTTTGTGAAGGCTTGCTTCAAGGCTGGCAGATTGCTCGCGACGATTGGGAAACACTAATGCCTGAAGAGAGCGAAGATAACGCACTCGTTGGCGGTGTCCTGCTGTCACTGAGCATGCTTTACGATCCAGAAACGTCAATTGCTACGCTTGCAGAGCAAGGCATCGAAGGCCTAGAGCAGTTCGAAGAGATCTTTAACGCTGTTCCTGTGATGCTTTGCGGACTAACGCAGCGTGGCATTGCACTGGCTGAAGCTCAATAACAGTTAGCTTTATACAAGCCAAAAGGCCTCATTATGAGGCCTTTTTTAGTTTTCAGACGAAATAAAATAGTCGCTTTAGAAGCCTTTCCAATCGAAGTCATCAATTCGCTCATCAGCAATATAAAACAGCTTAGTGCCACTGCTGACCACTTGATCTAACTCTGGGTTGAGTTCAATACCGCTCCCCGTATCAATGGCGATCAGAGTTGCTTGATACTTCTCTTTAAACACTGAGAAAATAGGCGCGACGGTGACAGACTCAGCGTCTTCAGGGAAATACGTTGAATACTGTGTCATGCCTCTTGTTGAGCTCAATAATTCTTGGTGAAGCGCACTGGAACCTGGGTCTACCGCAGCCTTTGCTAGCATCTCAGCACCCACCGCTGGAATACATTCTGAGTTAGGGCAATGCTTGTGTAACAAATCGCTCAGCGCTTCATCTTTAAAGTAAACAAGAAGGTGCGCTTTAGGGTTTCGGTTGGCACAGTAAAGCGCCGCAGATAACGTAATGTCGTCTTCTGGGTTATCAATCAGGATGCAACTTGCAGACTCAATGCCCGTTTTCTCCATCTCTTTGCCATCGGTGTAGCTGTTTACTTTGACGAAATTGATTTCACCGGGTAACGGGTTCTCGATATCTGAACGCGTACATAGCACGATTGGTCGTTTACCCGTTTCTTCGTGTTGTAGCATGCGGATGAGATGAATAGTTCTTTGCTCATTCCACCCCAACATCAAAATGTGGTTGTCCACTCTAACTCTCCTTTTTCCTAGCAAGCCCGCTCGCCAATATTCAACACCTTCTGTCGCCACTTTACCGAGCAACGCGGCAAAAAGGCTCAACCCGCCTGGAATCACAAATAGAATAACGATCCACTGCCCCGCTACCGTGGTCGGTGATAAATCACCATAACCAACCGTAGAAGCCGTCACCACCAAGTAGTAAGCGAATACGGTAACCGAACTGGTTAAATCTGTTTCACCCGCCAAATACAGCATCGACCACGATAAAGCGATGTAGCCAAGAAAAGTGAACAGTAAGTTTTTGCCATTCAAAACAAAGATGTTTGCTTTGATCCAGCGTTTGAGTTGTAACCAGATTATCATTCGAGCCTCTAATCTTTTCCTCTTACTTACATGCTAGAAAAAATACGCGATATCAACAAGATGTATCATCAGAAAAAGATACATGACCACAAGATTGATATTGGCGGCCTATACGCAGATACAAAAAAACCAGCACTATTGGCTGGTTTTTTTATTGGTTAGATAAAAGAACGACTTACGCGTTACCTTTTACCTGCACATTTAACTGCTCTGCAAAATCTAGCATGCGGTTCAATGGAATAAGAGACTTCACGCGTAATTCGTCAGAAACGAAGATTTCGTGTTGCTCACCACCATTCTCAAGCGCGTTTTCAATCGCTTCAAGGCCGTTCATTGCCATCCAAGGACAGTGTGCGCAGCTACGACACGTTGCACCAACACCCGCTGTCGGCGCTTCAATCAGCTCTTTTTCAGGAACCAATTGCTGCATCTTGAAGAAGATGCCTTTGTCTGTCGCAACAATCATCTGTGGATGAGGCAGCTCTTTTGCTTTCTTGATCAGTTGGCTTGTTGAGCCTACAGCGTCAGCCAGTTCAACCACGCTTGCTGGTGATTCTGGGTGAACCAAGATAGCCGCTTCTGGGTATACCGATTTCATTTTCTTCAAAGCATCAGCTGAGAACTCATCATGAACGATACACTCACCTTGCCAAAGCAACATGTCAGCGCCAGTTTGATTTGCGATGTAAGAACCTAGGTGACGGTCTGGCCCCCAAATAATGGGTTTGCCTTCAGCGTCTAGGCTTTCAACGATTTCTAAAGCGATGCTCGACGTAACTACCCAGTCTGCACGAGCTTTAACAGCTGCAGAGGTGTTCGCGTATACAACCACAGTGTGGTCAGGGTGAGCATCACAAAATTCTGTAAATTTGTCAGCTGGGCAGCCAAGATCAAGCGAACATTCAGCTTCAAGTGTTGGCATTAAAATGCGTTTTTCAGGAGTAAGAATCTTTGCAGACTCACCCATGAAACGAACACCAGCGATGATCAAAGTGCTTGCTGAGTGACGGTTACCGAACTTAGCCATCTCTAATGAATCGCCAACGAAACCACCAGTTTCTTCTGCCAGAGCCTGAATTTCAGGATCGGTGTAGTAGTGTGCAATTAGAACTGCATCTTTTTCTTGAAGTAGTTTTTTGATGTTTGCGATGTGGGCCTGTTTCTGAGCGTCGCTCAATGGAACTGGCTTAGGCGGAAACGGGTAAACTGTATCGATTTTATCTAGTATATGACTCATTGCTCTTGCTCTACGCAACTTCTTCCGAGAATCCGAGTATTCTACACAGGACAGCGATTGGGATCAAAAAGGATTGGTTGCAAGCGGTGACTAGCTAATGCTTAAAACGCATAAACAAGGCGATGTATTGTCATCACTAGCAAGAGAAGTAAACACTAAACGGAAGTGAACAGGTATAAAAAAGAGGCGCCTAAGCACCCCTATTTTGGTTATAAGTGGGTTTTGGCCACTTTAGCCGAAGCACTGTTTGGGTGCTCGGTTACGACTTGTTGGTAATATTTCTTAGCTTGCGTCGCGTTGTTGTTGCGCGCTGCTATGTCACCAAGCTTAACCAGTGCATCTGCTCGCTTGTTTGAGTCTTTGTACGACACAACAGCAGCGAAGCTCTTCACGGCTTCTTTATCTTGCTTCTTAGCGAAATAAAGCTGACCTAACCAGTAATGTGAGTTAGGTGTGAAGGTAGAATCTGGGAAGTCTTTTTGAAACTTTTGGAATGCAGCGATAGCACCCGTGTAGTCTCGTTGCTTTAGAATCAAATCTACAGCATTTTGATAAGCAGTTTGCTCATCCACATCAGTACTGAACGTACCAGAAGCGTCTTTAGAGCCTTCGCTCGCCGCCACTGCTACCGTTGCTGTTCCTGCTGCTTTCACCTCGCCTCTTACGCGATCCAGTTCAATGAACAGTTCACGCTGACGCTCTAGCATTTGCTTCATATCGTAGCTGTTTCGTTCCAGATCACCACGAAGTTCACTGATCTCCAGTGCCATGTCGTCGATTTGCTGTTGCATTTGAAGCTGAACGAGATTGCGATTTTGAAGCAGGCGCTCTAAACGCTCAATATCTGATTCGTTAGATGCTGATCGAGAGGAAGATGATGAATTGGTTGCGGTGCTATTGAGATCGGATACTGGAGCTGGTGCAGCGAACGCGGTGTTCGCTGCACTTGCCAGTAACGAAAGCAAAATGACTCGCTTTGTGTTACTGAACATGAGGCAATTCCTCAATTATATAGTCGACTAAAATTAGTAAACTAGTACTGCGCGACGGTTTTTAGCGTACACATCTTCAGATTGACCTAGAAGAAGTGGCTTCTCTTCACCGTAGCTTACGATAGAGATTTGGTCAGCTTGAACACCTAGAGCTTGTAGGTATTTCGCTACAGCTTGTGCACGACGCTCGCCAAGTGCGATGTTGTACTCAGGAGTACCGCGCTCATCAGCGTGACCTTCGATAGTAACGTTCATGTCAACGTTCTTAACTAGGTATGCTGCGTGAGCTGCTAGCATTTCTTCGTAATCGCCAGCGATAGTAGAGTTATCGAATGCGAAGTAGATTGTTTGAGTTTCACGTAGCGCTTGCTCTTTAAGCTCTTGCTCAGACAGTTGACCGTTAGCGTCAATTGGCGTTACAACAGTTGTGTCTACATTGCCTTCTGAACCTGAAGTTGTTTGGTTGCTTTCAGTACCAGATGTTGCAGATGTTGCTTCATCAGTTGAGCTACATGCCGTTACTGCCATCACTGGTAGTGCAATCATCAAGCCTTTAAGAACTTTGTTAAGTTGCATCTTTTTTTCCTTACGTTATCAAACTTAGTTTCTACAGCGACTAAGAGTGCTATAGATAGTTAAATGCCACAATAGTTAACACTATCAATAGCTAAAAGAATATGTAATTTTCCCTAGAGGAACGGTGACCATGCCGGCGCTCTTACGCGTCCGTTAGTTGCCGGTAATCTAGCTTTAAAACGTCCATCGATAGAAACCATCGATAGTACATTTGTTTTGTTGTAAATAGAGCTATAGATAACCATACCTCCATTCGGTGCAATACTTGGAGACTCATCTAACAATGTTTTTGTTAGTACCTGAACCGCACCGGTTTCCAAATCTTGCTTAGCCAAGTTAAAACCTGAGTTGCTGCGATTCACCATGATCATGAATCGACCATCAGGAGTGATCTGGCCACCTAAGTTTTGGCTACCTTGCCAAGTAATACGAGAAGTCGAATTATTGGACAAATTTACATTATAAATCTGTGGTTTACCACCACGATCCGATGTGAAAATAAGAGACTTGCCATCTGGGTGCCAGAATGGTTCAGTATTATTCGAACGGCCGCGGGTAATTTGAGTCAGCTTACGGCTAGCAAGGTCAAGTGTGTACACCTGAAGGCTGCCCGTTTTCGACAATACCAATGCCAATGTTTTACCATCTGGCGAGAATCTTGGCGCACCATTGTGACGAGGGTATGACGTCACTTTCTCACGTTCACCCGTGTAAATATTCATGATGAATATTTCAGCTTGGCCATTCTGGAAGCTCACATAAGCTAGCTTTTTGCCGTCTGGTGACCATGCTGGAGACATGAGAGGCTGCTTAGAACGAAGTACTAAACGCTCGTTAAAGCCATCGTAGTCAGCAACACGAAGTTGATACGGGTACTTGTCTTTATCGTTCACTACCACGTAAGAGATACGAGTTAAGAACGCGCCTTTCTCACCAGTTAGCTCTTCATACACTAGGTCTGAGATACGGTGTGCGTACTCTCTCAAGCGATTACCAGGAACCGTAGCCTTCTTATTGAATAGAACGTGATCTTTAGAAAGCACTAATTGGCCTTCATCACTCAGCGCACGACTTTGTCCTTTGGTCAGTTGACCACGAACAATGTCGATCAATTGGTAATTCACCACATACTGCCCTTCGGCATTTTTAGTGATACTACCGGTAAGCAATGAGTCAACACCTAGGTTAGTCCAAGCATCAAAGTTAACCTCAGTTTCGCTATAAGGCGTTTGAGGCATTTTGCTTGTCGCAACTGGGCTGAATTTACCACTGCGCTGTAAGTCAGAAGCGATAACCGCTGATACATCGTGTGGCAATGGCTCTGAGCCTTCCCAACGGAAAGGTACAATAGCGATAGGTCTTGCAGAGTTAATACCGTCTGTAATAACCAGCTCCAGCGCTGCATGTGCAAACTGGCTGCTTGTAGCTATTAAGAAAACAAAACTCAGTAATAGTTTCTTTAACACAAGTTCGTCCTTTTACTCTGGTGATACAGTTAAGTTAATGTCTTTCAGTGAGTTCACAATGTCTGGGTCTTTAGGCAACGGGTAAGATTGTACTTGTGCCACCGCACGCTTGGTTGCTGCACATAAACGGCTATCGCCATCTAAGATACTCAAACTACCCAATATCGCGTTAGAGCCCGTTGGAATCAGCTTAAGGTTCACTCGACATGAGCGTCCTCGATAGCTGTCTTCTAACAACAGGTTCTGTTGAATCAGTTGGGTATAGATAGCCCCGTAACGTTGCGCTTCATCAGTGATAAATTGTTGTCTTGCTGAAGAGTTTTGAGTCGCTTCCGTTTCAAGCCCAGCAAAGATATCGTTCAATGCGGCTTCTTGTTGTTTACGCTCTTTTTCTGCTTTTGCTGCAGCTTCTTTTGCCTTACGGGCTTTCTCTGCTGCGGCTGCCGCTTCTTTCTCTTTCGCTATGCGTTGCTTTTCCGCGAGTTCAGCGGCTTCTTTCTCTTTACGAGCTTTGTCTGCTGCCTCTTTCGCTGCTTTTTCTTTTGCCACGCGTTCTTGTTCAGCTTTTGCGATTGCCGCTTCTTTGGCTTTACGCTCGTTCTCGGCTTTCACTAACGCAGCTTCTTTTAGCTTACGGTCAGCTTCGGCTTTAGCGGCTTTCTTTTGCTCTTGCTGTAAACGCGCTTCTTCAGCTTTGCGTTGTTTCTCTTTCTCAACTCGACGCTTTTCAGCTTCACGAGTTGCTTTAGCTTCTTTCGCTTGCTGTTCTTTTAGCTTGCGAATATTTTCTTCTTCAGCTTTACGATTCTTTTCAAGTCGTTCGCTTTCACGTCTTAGTTTGTCAAGACGCTCTTGCTCTTTCTTGCTTGCCGCTTCTCTTTGTTGACGAATCTGTTGAGCTTGCTGGCGAACCAACTGAGGATCAATCACCACTGCTTGAACCATCTGCCCTGTAGGCTTTGGCTCTGACATCGTGAAATCCGCCCCCCAAATGAGCGCAACGAATAAAATGACGTGCAGCCCAAGAGAAATAAGAAGCGGTGATCTGAAATTATTGGATTTTTTATTATTCGCTTTCATGAATGCTACGGAGCTATTCCCTTATATCCGTTAAAAGGCCAACCTTTGGCACACCTGCACGGCTTAATTCATCAAGTAATAAAACCACTTCAGCGTATGGCGTTGCGGCATCACCACCAACCGCCACTGGAGAGTTTGGCTTCAGAGACAACTCGGCTTTCACACGGACGATAATATCTTCCATTGATAAGCCACGCTGTACTTCTTCGTCATTAACGCTCAAGCCAAGTTCACCGTCTTTGTTCACTTCAACGATGATGAAACTTGCATTGTCGTCACCCAGTAGGTCTTGTGCCGATTTAGCCGTTGAAGCCTGAGGCAATTCAACGTCAACGCCTTGAGTAACAAACGGCGAAGTCACCATAAAAATGATCAGCAAAACAAGCATAACGTCGATGTAAGGTACAACGTTAATCTCTGCTGTCATTTTGCGTTTTTTAGGTTGGTATCCAGCCATCTATTATTCCCTGCCAGCCATCGCTTGACGGTGAAGAATACTGTGAAACTCTTCAGAGAAAGTCGCGTAGTTGTGTTCTAGCTTGCCTACTCGGCTGCTGAAGCGGTTGTACGCCATTACCGCTGGAATCGCAGCGAATAGACCCATTGCTGTTGCGATCAGTGCTTCTGCAATACCAGGAGCAACCATTGCGAGCGTCGCTTGCTTCACTTCACCTAATGCGATGAATGAGTGCATGATGCCCCAAACCGTACCAAATAGGCCGATGTATGGGCTGATAGAGCCAACGGTCGCCAAGAAAGGTAAGTTAGTTTCTAGTTCATCAACCTCACGAGCAACGGCAACGCGCATCGCACGGCCAGTGCCTTCCATAATGAAGTCAGGTGATGTTGCATTCGATTTACGAAGGCGAGCGAACTCAGTAAAGCCTGCGTAGAAAATTTCTTCAGTACCAGAAAGCTCGTCTTTGCGTTTGTTGCTCTCTTGGTACAGTTTTGCAAGATCAACGCCTGACCAAAATTTGTCTTCAAACACTTCTGTTTGTTTAGAAGCTTGAGATAACACTTTACTTCTTTTTATGATCATCGCCCAAGAAACAACAGACATGCCCATAAGAGTCAGCATGACCATCTTAACTAGTAAACTAGCTTCTAAAATTAGGCCTAAGATTGAGATTTCAGCAGTCACTATTCGTTAGCTCCGTGAGAATAAATGTTGGCATTGCTTTGGGTTTCATTTTTTGATTATCGATACATGCTACCTTAACCATTGCTTTACACAATGCCTTGCCATCAGGATTTACGATCTCTTGACAGAAGACCAAGGTAGCTCGCTTCAACTCGTAAATATTTGTAATGACTTGTAAAGAATCATCAAGACGCGCGCCTTGAATAAAATCAATGTCCATATGTCGGACTACAAAACCGATGTTTTGTTCTAACAATACTTGCTGAGAAACGCCAATTGAGCGCAACATCTCAGTTCGAGCGCGTTCGAAAAACTTAAGATAGTTTGAATGGTATACAACGCCACCCGCATCGGTGTCTTCGTAATACACTGTCACTGGCCACGTAAATAGCTTAGATAATCCCTGCAATTTGATACCACAATCCAAAACGATAAAGATCTCACTATAACCTAACTCCTTATCATTAATAGTATATCGCTGTGAATTTTTTGATTTGAGAGACGAAAAAAAAGGCCATCTGTATAAGATGACCTCTTTTTGGCTAAAAACCCAACAAGTATAAAGGTTCACGTTGTTATGAACCTAAATCCTTTGCCTTTTATAGAAGGCGCAGCGTCGTTAGGTAGAGCAAAATTGTGAGTGAAACATATGGGCTAAACAGTAGCTGCCACATCCAAGCTCTTGGCTTAAATCCGATACCGTAAACCATGCTTGAGCATACTGCCCAAATGAACATTGGCCCGATGATCGCGTTAAAGCCACCGATGCTTGTCGCATACGCTTCAGGATCCCACATCACTAAACCCACATGCATGAAACCCAATACTAGGGATAAGGCTCTAAGCAGAGTCTTATCCATTGGTTGATGCAGCTTAGCGATTTGCTCTGCGAGATTACTCACTGTCTTTGTCCATCATTTCTGAATGCTCTAGCCATAGAGCATTGATGATGCCGAATGCACATGCTAGAAGTACACCCAAAATCCATGCGAAGTACCACATAAAATTTCTCCTAAGTTATTTCACTTCTAGCTTAGTAAGCTGAAACGTCGTTATCTTCGATGTGTTTCTTATCTAGACGACCGAACATTTTGTAGTATGTCCAAGTTGTGTAGCCAAGAATCACAGGAACCATTACCGCCGCAACGACAGTCATAAGACCAAGCGTTAGCTCACTCGCTGTTGAATCCCACATAGTCAAGCTTTGGTTAGGGTTCAGGCTTGATGGCATTACGAATGGGAACATTGCAAAACCAGCCGTTAGAATAACACCAGCGTTCGATAGGCTTGAGAACAAGAATGCGAAACCACCACGCTCAAAGCGAGATGCAATCACAGCAAGCAGTGGCATTGCTACACCAAGGATCGGCGCAGCCCACATTGCTGGATAAGTTTCGAAGTTTGTCATCCAAGCACCCACTTGAAGTGATACTTCTTTGTTTAGTGGGTTTGAGTCAGCAAACGTATCGATAGTGCTCGTAATTACATAGCCTTCGATAGATTGAACCCAGAAACCACCAATAACGAATAGAGCAATAGCAATTAGGCCAGTGATCTGAGCAACGTTACGAGCACGAGCGTGCAGCGCTTCTGTTGTCTTCATTTGAAGCCATGTTGCACCTTGCATCACGAACAACATCAGAGCCAACACACCACAAAGCAATGCAAATGGGTTAAGCAGAGCGAAGAACGTACCATGGTACTTAGACATCATAAATTCGTTCAGTTCAAATGGAACACCTTGTAGTAGGTTACCAAATGCCACACCGAAAATGATTGGTGGTACTGCGCCACTAAAGCAAAGTGCGTAGTCCCAAGTTTTGCGCCATTTTGGATCTTCGATCTTTGAACGGTAGTCAAGAGCAAGTGGACGTAACCAAAGTGCAGCTAGCGTTACGTACATTGCGAAGTAAAAACCAGAGAAAGACGTCGCGTAAACCAGTGGCCATGCAGCAAACAATGCACCACCCGCAGTGATAAGCCAAACTTGGTTACCATCCCAGTGAGGGGCAATCGTGTTTAGCATAATACGACGTTCAGTGTCGCTCTTACCGATAACAGGTGACAGAGCGGCAACACCCATATCAAAGCCATCAGTTACGGCGAAACCAACCAGTAGAACACCGATCAATACCCACCAAATAAGTCGTAAGCTTTCGTAATCAAACATAATATTCCCTCACTTATACTTCAACTGAACGGCTAACTTTGTCTTCAACAGAGTTATCGTTTTGTTCGAAGTGGTAACGGCCTGTCTTCAAGCTACTTGGACCTTTACGTGCGAATTTCAGCATTAGGTAAACTTCAGCAATCAAGAACACTGTGTAAAGTGCCAGGATAGCGAATAGAGAAGTCCAAAGCTGTTCAATAGTCAGTGCTGATGCAGCAACGTTAACCGGTAGGATTTCACCAACCGCCCATGGTTGACGACCAAACTCAGCAACGAACCAACCTGCTTCAATCGCAATCCAAGGAAGTGGGATTGAGAATAGCGCAGCTTTAAGTACCCATGGTTTCTGTTCGATTTTCTGACGACACGTTTGAACAAACGCAGCACCGAATACAAACAGCATGATGAAGCCACAAGCAACCATCAGACGGAATGACCAGAATAGAGGCCAAACTGTTGGGATAGAATCATCCGCAGCCATTTGGATTTGGTCTTCAGTTGCATCAACAACGTCGTCTGTGTAGCGCTTAAGAAGCAAGCCGTAACCTAGGTCACCTTTCACTTCGTCGAACGCAGCCATGTTTTCTTCAGACTTATCGCCTGCACGTAGCTTTTCAAGCAGCTCGTACGCGTACATACCAGTACGGATACGATCAACGTGGTCATCACGTAGGTCACGTAGGCCCGTTACTTCAGTATCAAGCGAACGCGTTGCGATGATACCCATTACGTAAGGAATTTTAATTGCGTAGTCAGTATTCATTGTCTCTTGGTTCGGAATACCAAAAACAGTAAATGCTGCTGGTGCTTCTTCAGTGTGCCATTCCGCTTCTACAGCAGCGAGCTTCACTTTTTGAACTTCACCAAGCTCGTAACCAGATTCATCACCTAGTACGATTACTGACAAGATCGCCGCCATACCGAAAGACGCTGCAATCGCGAAAGAACGACGAGCAAAGGCAAGGTCACGACCTTTAAGAATGTAGTATGAGCTGATACCAAGGATGAACATTGCACCCGTTGTGTAACCAGACGCTACTGTGTGTACGAATTTAACTTGTGCTACTGGGTTTAGTACAACTTCAGCGAAGCTCACCATTTCCATACGCATAGTTTCAAAGTTAAATTCCGCACCCACTGGGTTTTGCATCCAGCCGTTTGCTACCAAGATCCAAAGCGCAGAGAAGTTAGAGCCAAGTGCTACTAACCAAGTTACCGCTAAGTGCTGACGCTTTGACAGTCTGTCCCAACCGAAGAAGAATAGGCCAACAAAAGTAGACTCTAGGAAGAATGCAACAAGCGCTTCGATAGCTAGCGGAGCACCAAAAATGTCGCCAACATAGTGAGAATAGTAAGACCAGTTAGTACCAAACTGGAACTCCATGGTTAAGCCTGTCGCTACACCAAGAGCAAAGTTAATACCAAACAATTTACCCCAGAACTTGGTCATGTCCTTGTAAATTTGCTTGCCAGTCATTACATAAACTGACTCCATAATGGCAAGTAGAAATGCCATACCTAAAGTCAGTGGAACAAATAGGAAGTGATACATCGCTGTAAATGCAAACTGCAATCGCGACAGATCAACAACATCAATCATGGTAACTCCTTTGTGTCGGCTGAATGACACTTGTGTGATTATTCACCGCAAAAATCCATGTTAAAACAATTTATGTAATTGTTATTACAAGTTGAAATTTGTAGCAAAAACGTACCGTTATAGTTAGATTATTGTTAAGCATGAGCTAATATAGCTGGCGCTAATATTACTGGTAAAATCAGTATGTTTCAAAAGGTTTATGGGAGAACCCTGCGTTGATTTGTATCAAATTTATTCGAGCAAATTAGAGTTATTTTTGTACAATTATGATTAAAATCACACCAATTATGCTTGTCTTAATAACAGCGCATGATATCTGTGACAAATGCTCAGCACCGCCTCAACATCCGAATTACAACTACCTATAAAGTATTAACAAAAAATATGACAACTTATTTCATTTCCTGTTATCTAAATCAAACCTGAAATCAAAGTTTCCATTTTTGAAGCTCCCTTTTCGATCTTTTTATCGACTCGCTCAAAGAGTTGTTATTCAGTAAAAAGCAAAAAAACCCAGCGCTTATGCAACTGGGATCTTTAAAAATGAATAATTTAACGATTGGAGGGTTTATCTATTCCAAAGTGTAAATACGCTCTGTCGGTCGCGATTCGACCTCTTGGCGTCCTTTGTAGGTAACCTTGTTGAATCAAGTAAGGCTCCAACACATCTTCAATGGTGTCTCTCTCTTCACCAATCGCGGCAGCCATGTTGTCGATACCTACCGGACCACCACCAAACTTCTCCATAATCGCCAGCAGAAGCTTTCTATCCATGTAGTCGAAACCTTTAGCATCGACATCCAACATGTTTAGCGCTTTGTCAGCAACCTCCGGACAAATATGCCCGTCGCCTTTTACTTCCGCATAATCACGAACACGGCGCAGTAGACGGTTAGCAATACGTGGCGTACCACGAGCTCGGCGAGCAACTTCTAGCGCCCCTTCGGACTCCATAGAAAGACCAAGGCAATCTGCACTGCGCTGAACGATGTTTTGTAGATCTTCAACCTTGTAGTACTCAAGACGCTGAGTAATACCAAAACGGTCACGTAACGGCGATGTCAGTGAGCCAGCACGAGTGGTTGCGCCAATCAAAGTAAAAGGAGGAAGGTCAATCTTGATAGAGCGTGCCGCTGGGCCTTCACCAATCATGATATCTAATTGGTAGTCTTCCATTGCAGGGTACAACACCTCTTCAACCACAGGGCTTAAACGGTGAATCTCATCAATGAACAGGACATCATTTTCTTCGAGATTGGTCAGTAACGCCGCTAGGTCGCCTGCTTTTTCTAGAACAGGGCCTGAAGTCGTACGAATGTTGACATCCATCTCATTGGCAACAATGTTCGCCAACGTGGTTTTACCCAAGCCTGGAGGGCCAAATATCAACAGATGGTCGAGCGCCTCGTTACGCAGTTGTGCCGCTTTGATGAAAATCTCCATCTGGCCACGAACGTGATCCTGACCTTGATAGTCAGCCAGTGCTTTAGGGCGTATTGCACGATCAATGACATCTTCATCTTTGAATACTGGGTTATCCGGTGCAATAAGGCGATCGGCTTCAATCATAAATTCTGCTATTCCTAACTATGCTCTTGTTGACTCTGCGCTTCTTGACTCTGTGTAAAGGCAAAGTGAATGAGTCTATTTTGTCGAACAAGTATATTGGGTATTAAACCATCGATTTCAGAGCTTCGCGAATCAACTGTTCGCTGGTCATGCCATCTTTAGCCACTTGAGAAACCACCTTGGAAGCTTGAGTCGGCTTGTAGCCTAATGCAAGTAGCGCACTTACCGCTTCTTCTTCCGCGTCGTGAACGGTTGGAATAGAATCAATCGGAGCTGCATCTGTCGCTGGAGTAAACAAGTCACCCGCGCCCCACCCTTTCAGGCGGTCTTTCATTTCAACAACCAGACGTTCAGCGGTTTTCTTACCCACACCCGGAAGTTTAACCAGCGTCGAGATGTCTTCACGTTCAACACTTTGAACAAACTGGCTAGCCGTCATGCCTGAAAGAATGCCAAGGCCTAGCTTAGGGCCCACACCGTTCGCTTTGATCACTTCACGGAACAGCGCACGCTCTTTAACCGTGTTAAAACCATAAAGTAGCTGCGCATCTTCACGTACAACAAAGTGCGTGTAGATGATTGCCTCTTCGCCCACGTTTGGTAATTCGTAAAAACAGCTCATTGGCATTTGAACTTCATAGCCAACGCCACTCACTTCGATTAGTAATTCTGGTGGCTGTTTTTCTATTAATGTACCGCGTAGACGTCCGATCACAATTCACTCTCTTGATGGAATATAATTTGAGGGACAGAATATAAAAGAACTGGATGCTTATCCAGTTCTTTGTGTTTATTGGGATGATTTATTTAAGCTTGCTTAGCTTGAGAAACCGAATGATTCTGGCTTCAGAAACGCCATAGCCTAGGTTATCGGTAACGCCCTTTTCTTGCACCTGTTGCTTTACCCGCAAGCGCTATCAAAGTTTTATTGGTGTTAGCGTGAGTGATCGCTACACCTAAAGCATCAGCAGCATCAGCCTGTGGCTTGGCTGGTAACTTAAGCATGCTCATCACCATATTCTGAACCATAGACTTGTCAGCACCACCGTTACCCGTCACCGCTTGTTTAATCAAACGAGCCGCATATTCATGAACGGGGAGATCAGCATTTACCGCTGCCACTATCGCACTGCCACGCGCTTGTCCCAGCTTAAGTGCAGAATCCGCATTCTTCGCCATGAAGACCTGTTCTATCGCAAACACATCCGGTTGAAACTGAGTGATGATTTCGCTCACACCGGCGTAGATTTGTTTGAGTCGGCCCGGCAGTTCTTTTTCAGAGGTGCGAATACAACCGCTACCTAAGTAATATAGATGGCGACCATTTTGACGAATCACGCCATAGCCGGTAATACGCGAGCCAGGGTCAATTCCTAAGATAATAGACATAACTTCAATACTGATTATTTATACATGCTTTATGAGCTTAGTATATCGAACGCAAAAAAAAATGCCCGTCAAATTAACGGGCATTCTCTAATTTACTGGCAAGTCTTGGCTAATTAATTGAGAGCTCTCTATCAACTAGGATCTCTTCATCAACAAGAAAAGATAACAGGCTTACGCTTGCTCTTTTTTCTCTGCCAATTTAACTGCGATTGCTAGCTCTTCCAGTGATGCTGGGTTCGCTAGGCTTGGCGCGTCTGTCAGTAGACATGCTGCAGCTGTTGTTTTCGGAAATGCGATAACGTCACGGATGTTCTCAGTACCACAAAGCAGCATTGCTAGACGGTCAAGACCGAATGCTAGACCAGCGTGCGGTGGCGTGCCGTACTTAAGCGCTTCAAGTAGGAAGCCGAACTTCTCTTGTTGCTCTTGTGCTTCGATACCTAGGATACCAAATACCGCTGTTTGCATTTCTGCGTTGTGGATACGTACAGAACCGCCGCCTACTTCGTAGCCGTTGATTACCATGTCGTATGCATCAGAATTTGCTGCTGCTGGGTTCGCTTTTAGCTCTTCCGCGTTCACACCTAGTGGTGATGTGAATGGGTGGTGCATTGCGTGTAGGTTACCTTCGCCGTCTTCTTCGAACATTGGGAAGTCAACAACCCACAGTGGAGCCCATGCAGATGTGTCTGTTAGCTCTAGATCCGTACCTAGTTTAAGACGAAGTGCGCCCATTGCTTCAGCAACGATGCCCGCTTTGTCTGCGCCGAACAGAATGATATCGCCAGATTCAGCTTGAGTACGATCTAGAATACCGTTGATTACGTCTTCGCTTAGGAATTTAGCAACTGGAGATTGAATACCTTCCATGCCTGCAGCACGGTCGTTAACCTTCATCCAAGCTAGGCCTTTCGCGCCGTAGATGTTTACGTGTTCAGCGTAGCCGTCGATTTGCTTACGAGTTAGCTTAGCACCACCTGGAACACGGATAACTGCTACGCGACCTTTTTCGTCGTTAGCTGGGCCAGAGAATACCTTGAATTCAACATCTTTAACCAAGTCAGCAACGTCCACTAGCTCTAGTGGGTTACGTAGATCTGGCTTATCAGAACCGAAACGACGAATCGCTTCAGAGAAAGGCATTACTGGGAATTGACCTAGTTCAACATCTAGAAGTTCTTTCCACATATCGTGAACAAGCTTCTCAGTCACGTTACGTACTTCTTGAGAAGTCATGAAAGATGTTTCGATATCGATTTGAGTAAATTCAGGCTGACGGTCAGCACGTAAATCTTCATCACGGAAACATTTAACGATTTGGTAGTAACGGTCAAAACCAGACATCATCAGCAGTTGCTTGAAAAGCTGAGGAGATTGAGGAAGTGCGTAGAAGCTACCTTTGTGAACACGGCTTGGTACTAGGTAGTCACGAGCACCTTCTGGTGTCGCTTTCGTTAGTACTGGCGTTTCGATGTCTAGGAATAAGTTCTCATCTAGGAAACGACGAACGAAGCTAGAAGCACGTGCACGAAGCTTAATACGGTCGCTCATTTCTGGACGACGAAGATCGATGTAACGGTACTTAAGACGCTGCTCTTCAGAGTTCGTTTGGTTGAAGTCTAGTGGAAGCGCTTCTGAACGGTTAATGATCTCTAGACCCGTCGCGTAAAGTTCTACTTCACCAGTAGCCATGTCTTTATTTACTTGGCTGTCCGGACGAACTCGTACTTCACCAGTAAACTTGATACAGAATTCATTACGCAGTTGGTTAGCGATCGGGAAGATATCTTTCATATCTGGATCGACAACAACCTGAACGATGCCTTCACGATCACGCATATCAATAAAGATAAGACCGCCTAAATCACGGCGACGGTTTACCCAGCCGCACAATTCTACAGTTTGTCCCGCCAGGGACTTGTTCAGGTTACCACAGTAATGGGTACGCATAATGAATTTCCCAATCTCTTAATTATTTACTAATTTCCAAGCTGTCAGTGGTCATTCCACACAACAGAGCAAAGGAACATTTATACGCGGAAACTCGCTTAAAATCGACCTTCCACATTCGAATTTATTGTGTTTTATCTGGCTTTGCTGCTTTTTAGCCCATCAAGTGCGCAAAGATTCATCAAAACCGAAAAAATTGCGATAATTATATCTCGAAAGTACCTTAATCAGCAAAACTCTCGTAAAGTAGATTTTCGTTTCAACCCAAAAACTTTTTGTAATGACTGATGGCGTGATGGATAACGGTGTAATAGATGGATAATCGTGTAATAACAACAGAAACTTTACCTCTAAGACTTGGATTAACTATGTGGTCTCATTCTGAGTGGCAAAGTCAGTTCTACGGTAAAGGCACCAAGCCTGCCGAACGCTTGGAAAAATACACCCAAGTTTTCCATACCGTTGAGGGCAACACCACCTTTTACGCTACGCCAAGTATGTCTACCGTTCACAATTGGAAAGCCGCCAGTCACGATGATTTCAAGTTCACCTTCAAATTGCCCAAATTCATCACCCACCAGCAACAACTGAGACACTGCCAAGCCGAACTCAAAGAGTTCTTGATGACGATGTCGCCACTGCATGACCGTATTGGTCAATGGACGATTCAGCTGCCGCACAGTTTTGAGCCCAGCATGCTGCCTGCCCTACAAAAGTTTTGCACCTTATTCCCAAAAGATATGCAGCTTGGCGTCGAAGTTCGACACTTAGGTTTCTTTGATAAGGGCGATGCGGAAAAACGCTTCAACCAATGGCTGGTTGAGGAAGGCATCAATCGCATCATTATGGACAGCCGCCCCGTTTTCTCTGCGCCACCCACCACAGAAGCGGTGATCGATGCGCATCAGAAAAAACCGCGTGTTCCTGTTCATGCAATTGCTACCGCCAATAACCCGATGATTCGATTTATTGGTCACCCAGACCAAGAACCTAATATTGAGTTTTTTAAGCCTTGGTTTGCCAAAATCCCAAACTGGCTTAATGAAGGCAAGCAGCCCTATTTAATGATCCACACCCCAGACAATAACCACGCACCTGAACTTGCGATTGCTATTTATAAGAGGCTACAAAAGCAAGTCTCTGAAAATACATCATTATTACTGCCCGAACTGGCTCAGTTTCCAGCTCAAAAAGGCAATCACCAAATCTCGATGTTTTAACCTCTCACTTGTAAGTAGCTTCGAACCTTGAGCTAAATCTCAGTTTTCGTGACAGTGGCGTTTTTTTTACGTAAAATACGCCCCCTTTTATTTGGTACGAATTTTGTGCCAATTACGCTGACTGTCGAGAGAAAATGCTATGAGCAACACAGACAATATCTTTTCCGCTCCTATTGATAAAATTGGAGACTTCACCTTTGATGCAAGGGTTGCTGAAGTATTTCCGGATATGATTCAACGTTCGGTGCCTGGCTATAGCAATATCATCTCTGCAATCGGCATGCTGGCTGAGCGCTTTGTAAAGCCACACTCAAATATTTACGACCTTGGCTGCTCGCTTGGTGCTGCGACACTTTCTATGCGTCGTCACATTCAGCAAGAAGGCTGCACGATTTTCGCGATCGATAATTCAGAAGCCATGGTTGAGCGCTGCAAATTGCACGTTAATGCTTACCGCAGTGACACACCGGTAGAAGTGATTGAAGCCGACATCCGTGAAGTGGAAATCAAAGACGCTTCTGTTGTGGTGCTTAACTTTACGCTGCAATTTCTTTCTCCAGACGATCGATACGCTCTGCTTGAGAAAATTCATGCTGGCTTGCGCCCAGGCGGGATCTTAATCCTGTCAGAAAAATACGTATTCGAAGATGAAAGCTCAAATGAACTGCTTATCGACCTGCACCATGATTTCAAACGTGCTAACGGGTACAGCGAGCTAGAAGTAAGTCAGAAACGTAGCGCAATTGAAAACGTGATGCGCCCGGATTCGATCCCTGTTCACAGAGAGCGATTTGATAAGATTGGCTTCTCAAGCAGCGAAGTCTGGTTCCAATGTTTCAACTTTGGTTCAATGTTCGCGATAAAGTAAACATTTTAGATTACGTAACCGTCGCGACACCGTTAGCACGTACTAAAATGTCATCCTCAAGAGCGAGGAACAAACGAATTGGGGATCTCTTATCAAACACGATAAACGAGATTCCCTAGCATGTTTGTCCACACTCTTAATGGAGTGACAAATTTAATTTCTACACCACCAACTCAGTGAAAACCTATGTTTAATTTTGCCAATTTTTATCAACTTATTGCCCAAGATACTCGCCTTCAGCCGTGGCTAAATGTTCTTCCTCAACAGCTGACGGATTGGCAAAATGCAGAGCACGGTGACTTCGACCGCTGGTTACGTGCATTGAACAAGATTCCACAAGGTGTGCCTGACCAAGTTGATCTGAAAAACTCAGTGACCATTGGCAGCTCTACACCGTTCCACACGGGTGAACTTAAAAAGTTAGAAAGCTTGCTAAAGACTTTCCACCCTTGGAGAAAAGGTCCTTACACGGTTCACGACATTCATATCGATACAGAATGGCGCAGTGACTGGAAATGGGATCGTGTGCTTCCACATATCTCACCACTTAAAAACCGTTCTGTGCTCGATGTAGGTTGTGGCAATGGTTACCACATGTGGCGCATGCTTGGCGAAGGCGCTCGTCTTACAGTAGGTATCGACCCTTCTCACCTTTTCTTGGTTCAGTTTGAAGCGATCCGTAAGTTGATGGGCGATGACCAACGTGCGCACCTTTTACCTCTAGGTATTGAACAACTACCAAAACTGGAAGCGTACGACACTGTATTCAGCATGGGCGTGCTATACCACCGTCGCTCTCCGCTTGATCACTTGATTCAACTGAAAGACCAATTGGTGTCTGGCGGTGAATTAGTGCTTGAAACCTTAGTGATTGAAGGCGATGAAAATGCAGTTCTGGTTCCTGTTGACCGTTACGCGCAGATGAGAAACGTGTACTTCTTCCCCTCTGCTCGAGCTCTGAAACGCTGGCTTGAACAGGTCGGCTTTGAAGACGTGCGCATCGTGGATGAGAATGTCACGACAATCGGCGAGCAACGCACGACAGAATGGATGACACACAACTCTCTACCAGATTACTTAGACCCGAATGATCCAAGTAAAACGGTTGAAGGTCACCCAGCACCAAGACGTGCCATTCTTGTGGCGACCAAGCCATAAATGTGATGCCCGAAAGCCATTATTTAGCCGATAACAGAGTAATGGCTTTTTGGTGGCTACAGCGCCACCTTTTGCTTCGCTGTGAGCTTTCACAAAAATGCGCGCAAATTGAACAAAAATTGACTTATGCTTAATAAGTGAGCTATTTAAAATTACAATAATTGGCGTAGCGCTCACATTGCGATTCAATATGACCAGACTCTTACAATAGGATGCTTCACGCATCCTTTTTTGTGGGCTAAACTTCTAAATAGTCTGAACTATTCTCTAATTTCCAAAGGTTTTTTTATGTTTAAGCGATTATCGCCTATTGTGGCGGTTGGTTTGCTCTCTGGTTGTACCCTTACTAACGGTGCTGCCTACCACCAAGAAACTCTCGATGCTATTGCCCGCTCAGAGACAAACATCGCAAATAAGGTTCAAAATCTTGAACTGCAACTAAGCAATCAAAGTGACTATATTGAAAGCTTAGAAGACGAAATTACTACCCTTTCTAGTCAATTAGATACCCATCTAACGAGCATGGAACACAAGGTTATTGAAGAGCTAGAGGAAGAGGAACCGGTCGCTATTGCCGTTGCTCCTATCGCTCCTATATCACAACCGACTATCCTTGGCGGCATCGAAAAAGTGTTTATCGACTCTATCAAGCAAAGCTTTGATGCTCGTGTTGATACAGGTGCAACCACCTCTTCTTTAAACGCTGTCGATATCAAAGAATTCGAACGTAACGGCAAGAACTGGGTTAAATTTCACCTAGACGACAAAGCCCAAGCTAAAGAAGACCAGAAATGGATTGAAGCGCCTGTTGTACGTTATGTAAAAATCCGTCAATCAACCAATGATCAAGCAGAACGTCGAGCTGTGATCGAATTATGGGTGAAAGTTGGAAAAATCCATGAAAAAGCGCAATTTACATTGGCGGATCGCTCTCAAATGAGTCACCCTGTGTTACTAGGGCGCGAATTTATCAAAGACATAGCGCTAGTAGATGTAAGTAAAAAGTACGTACAAACGGAAGTTAAATAACAATAGTAGGGTAAGCTATGACGTCAAGAATTCCATTTTATATCTCTATATTCCTGCTTATTGTGGCAGGTATAACACTGAGTATGTTCAGACATACGACCTACGGTGTACCTTGGACTCCAGGGGAAACCAGACAGGTTTGGGACGTTGAAGCTCGCATCGAGTTCAACGCAGTAGGCAAAGAAGCAAAAGTTTCCTTAGCGGCTCCTCATACTCAGTCTAACTACACACTTATCGGCGAATCGGCTTCATCGCCAGGTTATGGTATCTCTTACTTGAATACCGAATCAGGTCGCCGCGCAGAGTGGTCTATTCGATACGCAGATGGCCCTCAAACTATCTACTACAAAACACAATTCCTAGTCGACAACCAAGCAAAAGTTGATGCTATACCGCCAGAAGGCGAAGTCGCACAGCCAAGCTTCGACGGCCCTGAAGAAGCCGCTTCTTTTGCATTGATTGATAGAGCGACAAAGCGTTCTGCAGACAACCTCACTTTTACCCGTGAGCTCATCAAAACACTTAACGATCCAGACAGCCAAAACTCAGCGCTTATTCTGAATAACATGACTAAAGTGGAAGCGACACACAAGCTACTTTCAGCAGCAAACATTCACAATAAAGTGGTTGGTGTTATCGAGCTAGAAGATGGACGTCGTCGTCAATCTATCCAGCAAATGAACCAGATCTGGGATAACGACCAATGGGTTTTATTCTCTCCTGAATCAAGCGAACAGCAAGTTCAGCCAAACCTACTCATCTGGGATGAATCAAATGTATCTCTATTAGACGTGGTTGGCGGTCAGAACAGTAAAGTTCACTTCTCGATGATTGCTCAGGAGGTGACTCCCACTGAAGCAACCAACAGTAAAGTCTCTGCGGATCAACTGTTAAACCTTTCCATTCATAGTCTGCCGCTAGAAGAGCAAGCGATGTTTAAAACCATCATGCTGATTCCTATCGGTGCTCTGATTGTTGTGTTCCTACGTGTCATCATCGGTCTGAAAACGTCTGGTACGTTCATGCCTGTACTGATTGCGGTAGCCTTTGTACAAACACAACTGGTAACGGGTATTGTCGGCTTCCTACTTATCGTTGGTACAGGTCTTATTATTCGAAGTTACTTATCCAAGCTCAACTTACTACTGGTCGCCAGGATATCCGCCGTAATCATCACGGTAATCATGATTATTTCTGTATTCACTGTGGTCGCGTTTAAAGTGGGTCTGACTGAAGGTCTATCCATTACGTTCTTCCCAATGATTATCCTATCTTGGACTATCGAACGTATGTCTATCCTATGGGAAGAAGAAGGCGCGAAAGAAGTAATGCTGCAAGGTGGTGGTTCTCTATTCACTGCGGTTCTTGTTTACTTAGGCATGACTAACCCGTTCATTCAGCACTTAACGTTTAACTTTATTGGTTTACAACTTGTTATTCTAGCGACCATCTTGCTACTAGGTAACTACACAGGATACCGTCTAACCGAGCTTCGTCGCTTTAAACCGCTAGCGGAGGACTAAGTTATGTTTGATCAGTTTACTTCACCGTTTAGGTTGAAAGACAAAGGCATAATGGGAATGAACAAGCGTAACCATAGTTATATTGGTCGCTACAATGATCGTTCCAAGTATCCACTCGTTGATGACAAGCTTAAGACGAAGATCATTGCTGAACAGGCTGGTGCTACTGTACCAAAACTGATTGGCGTGATTGGTCATCAAGCTGAAGTAAAAACAATCCACAAGATGGTAAAAGAGTGGCCGGGTTTCGTAATCAAGCCAGCTCAAGGCAGTGGTGGTAAAGGTATCCTTGTTGTGACTTCTCACAAGGACGGCGTTTACACCAAGCCATCGGGTTCGACTATCAATGAAGAAGACGTAGAGCGCCACATCAGTAACGCTCTCGCGGGTCTTTTCTCACTCGGTGGTAAGAACGATGTTGCTGTAGTTGAAAACCTCATCAAGTTTGACGAGTGTTTTGACGGCTTCAGTTACGAGGGTGTACCAGATGTACGAATCATTGTATTCAAGGGCTACCCTGTAATGGCGATGATGCGTCTATCGACTTCGGCTTCTGATGGTAAAGCTAACTTGCACCAAGGTGCTGTGGGCGTAGGTATTTGTATCGCTACGGGTAAAGCCGTTCGTGCGGTTCAATTTGACCACCCAGTGACTCACCACCCAGATACGGGTAAAGAGTTGGCGCTACTACAAGTACCCCATTGGGAAAAGCTGCTGACACTTGCATCAAGTGCTTGGGAAATGACAGGCCTTGGTTACATGGGTACGGACATGGTTTTAGACCAAGAAGAAGGCCCGATGGTACTGGAGCTAAACGCTCGCCCTGGATTAGCAATACAGATTGCAAACGGCGCAGGTTTATTACCTCGCTTGCATCATATTGAAAACCTGGGCACACCGGCTGAATACCCAAAACCAGCAGAGCGCGTTGCCTACGCTGCTAAGCAATTTGGTGTTCACGGTAGCGAAATTGTTCCAAACTAAGCTCATCTAAATTAAAGCGAAACGACTCAGTTATTGATACTGAATCTAGCTCGATAAAAAGGCCGCATAACTCTGAGAGTTACGCGGCTTTTTAATGCCAGCCGTCTTCACCGAGCTAATATGATTAAGCCTCTGTTACTTCACTCTCAGGCTCACGAATAGGATCAATACGCACAGCCGCCACCTTAAATTCAGGGATCTTCGCGTGTGGATCAGTCGCTGTGGTAGTCAAACGGTTAACTGGTGATTCAACAAAATGGAATGGAATAAATACCACACCCTTTTGCATTCGTTTAGTCACAAAGGCCGCGATCTCGATTTCACCACGACGTGTTGAGACCTTAAGCATCTGACCATTCGAGATACCTAGCGCTTCAGCATCATGAACACTCACCATGGCACGCGGTCCTGCTAAGTTATCCAACCCTTTTGTTTTACGTGTCATGGTTCCGGTGTGGAACTGTTCTAGAATACGGCCTGTCGTTAATACTAACGGGTATTCCGCATCCGGTAGCTCAGCAGCGTATCTAAACGGAATCGCCTCCATTTGACCACGCCCACGCGTAAATTGGGTCTGGTGCATGATACGTGTGCCATCAGGGTTGTTCTTATTACTTGGCCATTGCACTCCGTTCACCGTAATGTTCTCCCAACGTAAACCACCATACTGTGGCGTGACACGCGCTATCTCATTGGTGATATCAGCAACCGAGTCATATTCCCAATTGCCGCCCATCGCATTAGCCAACATTTGGATAATCACCCAATCTTCTTTCGCTTCACCTGGAGGCAATACCGCCGGGTTAATACGCTGAACACGACGCTCGGTATTAGTAAAATGACCAGACTTCTCAGCAAACGAGCAAGACGGTAGCACCACATCGGCATATTGAGCGGTTTCGGTTAAGAAAATATCTTGAACCACGAGGAAATCTAACGCTTCAAGACCTTCAATCACATGCGCTTGGTTCGGGTCACTCAGCACTGGGTTCTCGCCCATTACGTACAGACCACGAACATCTCGATGACACGCTCCATCAATAATTTCGGTCAACGTTAAGCCTGTTTCAGCCGGTAGGTCAGAAACACCCCACTCCATCGCGAATTTTTGACGAACCATTGGGTTGTACACTTTCTGATAACCCGGAAGGTTATTTGGCAATGCGCCCATGTCACACGCACCCTGAACATTGGATTGACCACGTAATGGGTTGATACCGCCGCCTTCAATTCCGATATTGCCACACAAGAGCTGTAGGTTAGCGATTGATCGAACGTTATCGTGACCAGTGGTATGTTGCGTAATGCCCATCGAGTAGTACACCGCTGTACGCTCTGCAGTACCAATCAATCGCGCCATTGCGAAGATGTCTTCCGCTTTAACGCCAGTTACCAGCTCCACTTTGTCTAGTGAATAACTTGGTGACATTACCTCTTGAAGCAAGGTATCAAAACCATCCACACGGTCTTCGATATACTCTTGGTCGTACCAACCGTGTTTGATGATTTGCTGCATCACACCATTGATCAACATTACATCAGTACCCGGTCGGTGCGCTAAATAAAGTTCAGCATGGTCAGCAATATCGATTCGTTTTGGATCGGCAACGATCAATCTCGCTCCACCATGTCTCACAGCTTGCTTGATATGCGAGCCAATAATTGGGTGTGCTGACGTGGTGTCGGAGCCAATAATAAAGATCACATCTGAGTGCTTGATGCTTGGAATATCATTGGTCATCGCCCCGCTACCTAGCGAAGCCTCTAAACCAGTAACAGTAGATGCGTGACAAAGGCGCGCACAGTGATCGACGTTATTGGTACCGAGTTCACGACGTATGAATTTTTGGAAGGCATAGTTATCTTCATTGGTGGTTTTCGCCGACGAGAACCCCGCTAAAGCGTTACTGCCAAAGCCTTGCTTAATCGCAGTAAACTTCTCGGCAATAAGCTTAACTGCCTCATCCCAACTTGCAGGTTGTAACCAGCCATCTTTACGAATTAACGGTGTTGTAAGGCGGGCATCACTGCCGACGAAGTCGAAACCGAAACGTCCCTTAACACACAGCATGCCCTCGTTGACCGGAGAATCACCGCCCTCGATATAGCGGATTTTGTTTTTCTGCTCATCGATATGCATGGTTAGCTTGCAGCCGACACCGCAATAGGTGCAGATGGTATCGACTTTCTTGAGTACGTCTGTGTCTCCCTGCTTTCTGTCGCGAGCATCCACCATTGCACCGGTTGGACACACCTGAATACACGATCCACATTGAACGCAGTTTGAGTCGCCCATTAAGGTCTTATCTGCCCCAAAGTTAGGGCGACATTCAGGTCTTGATGCAGGTTTGCCATCCGATTGATTCATGAAGCTTAGAACGCCATGAACATTCTGTTCTCGACATGCTTGAATACACTGGCCACAACTAATACAGCGGTTGGCGTCAAAGATAATGAACTCAGAACTGTCATCGACCGAAAATTTTTGCCTTGTTAACCCGACCTTCGCTTCTTCAGCACGAATCGCCTGCCAACTCTCATTCGAAGCCACATCGATTTTGTACTCTGGATGCGTTTGCGTTGCTTTGTATTCGGTCGAGTAGTCTCGTAGGTCGCAATCGGTATTGGCTTGGCAGCCACACTCTAGACATCTTGCAGCTTCCGCTATTGCATCAGCATTCTCAAACCCTGTTTCTACTTCATCAAAGCTTTGTTCACGCTGCTCGGGCGTTAGTTCTGGCATGATCTTACGAGCCATGCGTTGTATCGACTGGTATTGCTCAGGATCCACCGCTTTGAGCTGTTTGTGCTTTCTTGAGTTAAACGGTTTGGCTGGAATATTGTCCATATCACCATGGAAGAAGCGATCGATCGCTTGTGCAGCAATACGCCCATCCCCCACCGCTTCGACTGCGGTTGCAGGGCCGCGTCGGAAATCACCAATACTGAAAATATTTCCGGTTCCGGTATGCATGGTTTGTGGATCAGCATCTGCGGTATTCCAACGAGTAAGAGGAATATCAATCGCTTCATTGTCCATAAAGCTCAGATCAGGCTTTTGCGACACGGCAGCAATAACCGTATCAAACGCTTCAACAAAGAACTCGCCAGTTGGTTTAGGGCTGCGGCGGCCTGAAGCATCAGCAGGACCCAAAGCCATTCGTTCTAATCGTATTTCTGATACATGACCATTTTCATCGGCTATGTTTTCTGCAGGGTTGGTTAAGAAGTGGAACTTCACACCCTCATGTTCAGCTTCTTCGATTTCGTAATCTTCTGCTGGCATCTCATCTCGAGTACGACGATAAATCAGCGTAGTATCCGCGCCATCACGAACTGCGGTTCGAGCACAGTCAATCGCTGTATTACCGCCACCGATCACGGCAACCTTTTTACCAGTGACGTACTGCTGGTCGGTCACGTAATCTTTCAGATAATCGACACCCAAATAACAACCTCCGAGTTCGCTACCCGGGTAATTCATCTCGACCGCTTGCGATGCACCAACGGCTAAACAAACCGCATCAAAATCGTTACTTAAATCAGACAGTGTAAAATCAACACCGAGTTTTTTACCGCACTCAACCACCATTCCGTTGCGACACATCAACTCGATTTCTTTATCTAGAATCGACTTAGGTAAGCGATATTCAGGGATACCGTAACGCAGCCAACCACCCGCTTGCGGCATCGACTCATAGACACTGACATCATAGCCTTCGTTAGATAGGTAATAACCCGCCGTAAGCCCACCGGGGCCACTACCGACAATCGCAATACTCTTGCCTTTATTCGGTTTCTTAGCTGGCATGTAGCTCTCTTGAGTCGCTAAATCCGCGTCGGCAGCGTGTCGTTTGAGTTGGCGAATCGCAATGGATTCATCAACCAAGTTACGACGACATTCGGTTTCACAGAAAGCAGGACACACACGACCAATTGAAAGCGGCATTGGTAATGTCTTTTTGATCACTTCAATCGCTTTGATGTGATCATTTTGAGCAATATGGTGCAGGTAAGATTGGATGTCGACCCCAGCAGGACAGGCTGTTTGGCATGGCGCCTCACAGTCAGCGTAGTGATCGGTCATAATGCGATTCAACGCTTCTTGTCGATGATTCGTTAACTGTTTTGACTGAGTGGTAATATTCAACCCATTAGACACTTCAAGCTCACAAGAGCGAGTAACACCAACGCCATCAACTTCAACGACACACAAATCACACGGCACTTTATCCGCTGTTTTGTTCAAACCACATAAAGATGGGATTTCCAAACCACATGTTTTTGCCGCTTCAAGAACGGTTTGTCCTTGCTCGACGATTCGATATTTCCCATCAATAACGATTTGAATCATACCTAAGTCCTACCTTTACCTTTCGCACACGCGAGTTATCAACAATTAAAATTTAAGTAATACAATATTATTAATATTATTAAATCTATGTCATTACCATACATTATTTGTGGTTTTGTGCGTGTGACCTCAAACAAGTTCCATTGATAATAACCATAATGTATGAGTGGTCTTATCAGTGTCGACGAAAGGATTAAGCGGGAGGGGTTCTGCTGTAGAAGTAAGAAGTAAGAAGTAAGAAGTAAGAAGTAAGAAGTAAGAAGTAAGAAGTAAGAAATTAGATTCAAGGTACAAAAAAGCCCCTAATGATTAGGGGCTTTGAACAAATATCATTGAGTCGCTTTCGAGCTTATAGCTAAGCTATCAAGGTTATTGCTCGGCTATCAAGATTATAATTCGGCTATCAAAGTTATTGCTCAGTTTCTTCGATAAGCTCTTGCACCGGAGATGCTGGTTTGTTTTGAGCAAAACCGCGCAGGCCAACAACATGTACGTGTTCGTGGTCTTTGAAGACCTTACGAACCAGTTTGTAGGTTGTACCTTTCTCTGGGCTAATGTTTTCAGGTGCTGCAATCAGAAGTTGCATACCCAAACGGTCACACAGTTCAAACAGCGTAGAGATCGACTTAGAATCCAAACGTGCTGCTTCATCAAGGAACAACAAACGACATGGAACGATGTCTTTACTGCGAAGTCGACGAGATTCCTCTTCCCAGCTCTGAATAACCATCAATAGGATTGACTGACCCGTACCGATCGCCTCACCCGTAGACAATGCGCCCGATTCAGCTTGTAACCAACCATCTGAACCACGGTTAACTTCAACACTCAGCTCTAGGTAGTTACGGTAATCCAGTAGCTCTTCACCAAGAACCTGTGGAGAACGTTGACCCATATCGATATGCGGGTTCACTCGTTGGAACAACTTCGCCATCGCTTCTGAGAAGGTAAAGCGCGTTGATTCAAACAAGTCTTTGTGTTGCTCTTGTTGAGTTGCTAGCCCTGATAGCAAGATCTCGTGGCTTTCACGGATCTTAACGTTCAGACGTACGCCTTTAACCTGACCAAAGTAAATGTTAGACAAACCTTGGTTCAGCATTCGAATACGGTTCTGCTCGCGCTGAATCGTTTTCTTGATGATGCTTGCTACGGACTCAGAGCTGATTGCCAGGCGATTTTCACGCTGCGTCAACTCTTCTGTTAGTCGAGCTAGCTCCACTTCCATCTCTTCGATTGCTTCAACCGGATCATCCGTGTGAATAATATCTTGGCGAATACGCTCACGAAGGTGTTGATAAACCGCAATGTAGAACAGAACTTTACGCTCTGGATGCGCGTTGTCTTCAGATAAACGCAGCGAATCACGCAGGTCGTCATTGTCGGCTACCGCCAGACGTAGCGCACCCAGTGATTTATCCGACATAGAGCGAAGCTCGCCTGCCGTTAGATAAGCCAGTTCACGTTTATGCAGACGACGTTCAACATCATTCTCACGCGCTAAACGAAGTACTGAACACCAACCCGCTTTCGCTGCAACAACGAAAGTACGAAGCTCGGTGTACTCTTTTTGAACTTTCTTAAGACGCTTAGCCAGTGCTTTCATCTCAAGTTCAGTTGACGTAATCGTACGCTCGTATTCACTCTTACGGCTGCGAGATGTGTGCAGACGCTCTTGAAGCTCGTCACGACGACGTACAGCACGCTCTTCAGCGCCTTCGTCAGCGTTTACGCCGAACTCTTGTAGCTCTTGTTTGAACTCTTGAACCGTTTCTTGCTTCGCTTGATGTGAGCTCTTCAGTGCCGCCAATACTTGGTTGTATTGGTTCATCTGTTCGCGAGCTTGCTTCAAGCCATCGCGGCCTTTGGTTCTTGCTTGTTCAGCTTGAACCAACTTCGCTTTCAGTTGCTCGCTCAGTTCACTGCTCTTATTAAGCAAATCAACAGAATCCGCGTAAGCAAAGTAATGACGACGCTCAATCAGATCAGACAGTGCGAACACTTTGCCTTTTAGCGTTTGTAGCGCGTTGTCTGCTTGACGGTACTCTGCTTCCAAAGCTTCGAATTGCTCTGGGTCAGCGTCTAGTGCAGATACGAACTGTTCTAGAGAAGTAAGCGCCTTGCCGTGCGTATTCAAGTAAGATTTCGCTTCACTTAAACGCTCTAGTTGCGCTTCTAATTCAGCTAAACGCTCAGCCAATGTTTCGTCTTCTAAAATACGAACCATTGGTGCTAATTTATCTAGCGCACCAAGTGCCTGCTTGCTTTGTAGAAGCTGACTGCGTTGCTGCTGCTCTTTAGAGTTAAGCTCAGCCAGAGAACGAACAATTTGATTACGCTTATCACGAATCGCAGCAAGTGCTTGCTCTGGGTCTGCGTTAAACGCAACGTGCAGGTGCTTCGCAACAAAGCTGTTGAATGCTTGGTATAGGCGATTCAGTTTTTGAGAGTCAAACGCTGCCTTCGCGTGGTTTTCAACCACAACGTCACGCTCTTCGCGCAATTTCTCTAGACGTTGTTCACGAGCCGCACGGCCAAACAGTGGGATCTCAGGGAAACGAGAGTAACGCATTTGGCGATCGTTCAGCTGAACACACACTGCGCCTTCAAGCTCATCGGCATTGAATGAACTGTCATCAAACGCGTCGACATCGCCTTCTAGGATGTAAAGGTCTTCTGGACAATCATCAAGATCCACCAGCTTCTCTTTAATACCATCAAGATCAGAAACCACAATTGCGTGACGAGCCGGGCCGTACATCGCACTGAAGTACGGCGCATCACCAATAGTGATATCATCGTAGATCTCAGAAAGCAGCACGCCACCAAGCGTATCCGCTAGGCCTTTGAGGCGAGGATCGTTAGAACCACCTGGAGACGCTAAACGCTCAATTTCGTGCTCAAGTTCAGCTCGGCGCGTAGCCAACTGATCTTTTGCTACCGCTTGAGATTTCTCATCTTCAAGCACTTGTTGCATTTGAGTCATCACCGCTTGGCTATCTTCTAGCTCAGCGTCGGTTTGATCTCTTAATGCTTCAAGCGCATCGTTTGCCGTGATCCATGCTGGAGCAATAGACTCAAGTTTTTGAATCTCTTGATCGTGGTTTTGTTGTACACGACGTTGCTCACTCTTCGCTTCACGCAGCTCTTCTTGAGCGTACTCAAGAGACTCGATCTGCATAGCATGACGTTCACGTTCTTCATCGAAAACCGCTTCGTCAGTCAGTGAGATGTTGTGTTGCTTTTGGTATTCAGTCGCTAGCTCTTTTGCTTGACGCTGCTGAGCCACATCACGAGCCATATCGCGGTGCTGAGCACGCCACTGCTGTTCATTTTCAACAACGTGTTTTGCGTTACGGCCTTTTTCTAAAGCTTGCTTAGCGCTTTGAGACGCTTCTTTACGCTCAACGTCACCCACAATACTTTTAACAAGAGCGAGCGCTTTGTCGAACTGCGCAGAAGCAGCAGAAGACATGTCTAGTTTATGTTTAGTAGACAGCAGCGTTTGAGTGCTTGATTCTTCTTGTGCTTTTAGCTCAGAAACCAGAGTTAGTGCGCTTTCTGCCGTAATAGACTCATCACCAAGTAGCTGCTTAGTTTTCTCTAATGCTTGAACCGCTTGCTGGTATTGAAGTGCACGAGTCTGCTGAACATCCAATGCTTGTTGGTAGTCAGCAAGCTGAGTTTTCAGGCTATCCACTTCTTCTTCAGTGATGGTTGCCTGCTCTTCAGCAAGAAGTACTCGCTCTTGAGCTTCTTCAACCACCATCATTTGCTCTTCTAGACGCTCGTTAAGCTCTTCTAGATCTTCGCTGTAGCGGGCAATTTTCTCTTGCTGACGAAGTGCAGTTTGAACTAATTGCAGATGATCCGAAGCCGCTTGGTAATCTTGCTCTAGTGCTGATTCTTGATCGACAAGTAACTCTAGTTCTTCTTGAACGCGGTTCAACAAGTTGTTTTGATCAAGCAAGGTTTCACGAGAACCAAACAGCTCACCACGGAACTTCATGGTTTGATCAAGCTTGTTGCGACGATCGTTAGCATGGCGCATGTAATCTGCTGCCACGTAGTTCGTAGATTCAGTGATCAAGTGCTTAAACAAATCACGATCCGACTGAGTCGTTTTGATCGCTTCTAGCGTCATACGGTTTTCGCGTAGTGCTGATTCCATGTCTTGGAACGCTTTCTTCACACCACCATTTTGCGGTAACAGGTAATCACGCAGAGAACGCGTAATCGCACTTGAGATACCACCGTAAAGTGATGCTTCAATTAGGCGGTAGAACTTAGAACGGTCGCTGCTGTTACGTAGTTTCTTCGGTACCACACCGTATTCAAACATTTGCGAGTGGTAATCAACAATCGAAGAGAAGGCCTTAAAATGCGTGCCTTCGTATTGTGCAACCGCCGCTTTCACGTCGTTCAACTGACATACGCGAGCGTGGCTGTCTGAAACGTTCTGAATCAACACATCCGTTGGTTTCACATGGCTTGGAAGGCCTTGGATAACGAACGGTTTAATGTCGACTTTCTTATCACGACCCGCGACTTGCTGCAGTTTTACTGCAAACAATAGACGCTGATTACGAGAGTTCACAACATCTAGTGCGGCATAACATGCGCCTGGCTGAAGCTTACCGTAAAGGCCTTTATCACGAGATGACTGTGAGCTACCCGCTTCCGTTGTGTTACGGAAATGCAGAAGGCTTTGGTCAGGGATCAGTGCTGTGATGAATGCCGCCATTGTGGTCGACTTACCCGCACCGTTACCGCCAGAAAGCGTTGTAACCAATCCATCAATATCAAAAGTACGCGCAAAGAAGCCGTTCCAGTTGACCATGGTTAATGATTGATACTTACCTCTTTCAATCATGCTTCACCTTCTACTTTTGTTTGTTCGCCATCGTTTGACTCAAGGTCAAAGTCAGCTTGATCGTTAAAAATGTCTTGTTGACCGTTTTCGTTTACGTCTGCAACTACTTCTGATACAGCTTCCGCTTGTTCTTCATTCAACAAGCTACCTTGGTTAGGCTCTTGGGTATGCACCACAGCTTCACCATCACGGATAAGACGTAATTGCGCTTCTTTCATATCGTCACCAACACGAACGTCAGCGCCAAAGCGGAATACCGCTTCGCTGATACGGAACTTGCCCGTTTCACCAATCGCAATCAGCATGCCGATACGGCGTAAACGACGCAGAGAAGTACGAACTTTTTCGAAGAGCTTTTCTTTATCTAAGTCAGAACCAGATGCACGGTTGGTTGCTAGCTTCATGAGTTTTTTCTCATCCGCTAACGACATCAATTCATCAAACAGTTCTTGATTGGTGAAGATACCTTCATGAGCCAGACGTTCTGGGCTTAGGTATAAGAAACACAACACCTTGCCAACCAACATGTCGAGCTCAGACAACACACTACGACCAATCAGAGACGTAGAACGCGGACGCAAGTAAAAGAAACCTTCCGGCGCTTTTACCAGTTCCGTATTGTAGCGTTGATAGAAATGCTGAAGCTCAACTTCAAAATCAGACAGCAACGCGTGGTTATCTAGATCTTCTGTTGAAACATGCTTGCCTGAACGCAGCATGCTATCTAGCGCAGGGAACAGTGGGTTCGCTATCGCTTTTACCAGTTTCTCTGGCATGTAATCATCAGTACTTGTTAATGACATTTGCTTGTACCTTTGCACCGAAATCGTTGATTGCCTGCCAATCTGGCTGAATAGCCTGATAGTCAGACTCTGAGTAACCTAAGCGCACGGCTTGGTCGACAACAATTCTGGCTAAATCAAAATGGTGTGTGCGAGGGTGTGCAGCGAGGTAATCGCGTAACACAAGGCCAAGATCAATTGGCGCGCCTTGCTGTTTGTGAGCTTTTAACATCTCTGCAATTCGATCTGAAAGCAGGTCATTTACTTGCTCAAATTCTTCGTACTCTACGTCGATTGGTGCTTGTCCCATCACTTCGTCATCACGAAGCACGAGCGCTTCATCACGAAGATCCGTCAGCTTCTCAGCATCGGCGTAGGTCAATAACCAAGGCGCATCAAAGTAGTCAGTGACTGACTGACGCAAGCGCTGGCTAAAGGCGCGGTTTTTATCCATATCAATCGCGGTACGGATGAACTTGTGAACATGGCGGTCGTAGCCGATCCATAAATCGATGGCTTGTTGGCCCCAACTGGTGATTCGGTCTAGCTTCATCTGCAAGCCGAACAGGGTTTCGCCAACGAACTCGAGTTCATCGTCACCGTAAACAATTTCTTGAATATCGAGGATCTGTGTTTGCAGTTCATCCCCCGCCGCTTGCAAGGTGTCTTGCAATTCTTTTAGTGTGGACGAGGTTTCTGAAAGCAAGGTTTCACAGTTGTTAATCGCCTCTCGCCAATCCTTGTTTAAAAGGTCGGCAATTTGCTGTTTAACGGTTTGCTGCTGCTCATCCATAACACGTTGGTTAAGATCAATCTGATCGAAAATTTCACCAACAGAATACTTGAGCACGCCGTAAACATTCTTTCTCCAATGTCCTGGAGTTCCGCCTTTTTGTGCTGCTTCAATGGCTTTTGCCATCTCGTCCGCAACCATAGAAAGCTGGATAGACAGTTTTAACTTAGAGAACTGACGGTGGCGTAAGTAATAATCTGAAATACCAATCGCCAATGGTGATAAGCGATAAATACTCGCACCATCGGTGATTTCGCTGGTAAAGCGGCTAATCAACTTCTGTTTAACTAACTCGTTGATGGCATTGTTGGCACGAAACGCGGACGCTTCGCCAGTATCTTCAAACAGTCGAGTGACGATGGTAAATGCATCGTGCAGTTCACCCTCGCCCAACTCTTCATCGAACCTTTCATTGCTTAGTACTGCGATAGCAATCAAAAATGCTAAGCGCTCTGGTGGCAAGTTTAATGAAAAATCATGCTGCTTGACCCAGCCCACCAACTCATCAATTGGCTGCTCTTCGGCAGTTTGAGTCATTTCACTCATTGTGGTTCCTGTTACTGTTCTTCGTCATATCGAATGTATTAGATATGACGCCTATTTCTTTATGACGCGGGCTTCTTACGATTGCATAGCGCATGTTGTGGCTTCTTTTACCACATTCACCGCTGTTATTGCGCAGGTTTTTGAGCCCAAACGTGAATATAACGGCCTAGTGACAGATATGGCTCTTGGCGACATAGCTGTTTTTCCAGTTCCAATACATCTTCAAATTGGTAATCGCCCATGTACTCCATATTACCTATGTAGTCACTGAAAGAGCGAATGCCTGATTTACCACAGATTTCTAGACCAGCGTCTTCTATCCATTGATAAACCTCTTCCGGCTTCAAGCCTTTTTGTGGTTGCAGCTTAAACCGTTTTCGATGTGGCATCCCATTCAATACATGAGGAATGTTGCCACAAATCACATTTTTCAGGACTAATCCGTGGTGGTTGTAAAACATTATCGAGGCAACACCACCTGGCTTAACTTGTTCAAGCAATAAATCAAGCGCCTCTTTAGGATCGGCTAACCATTCCATTACGGCATGAAACATCACAAAATCGACTTTCTCATCGAGATGTTCTGCGACTTTTTGTACCGGTGAATGAATAAATCGATATTGCTCTAGCAAACCCGCTTCGCTGATACTTTCTTCGGCGAGCTTCAGCATTTCAGAAGAGAGATCACACAGAGAAACGTTATGCCCAAGCGACGCAATTTTTTGCGACATCTGCGCAAGGCCGCCTCCAGCATCAAGCACATGCAGCGGCGAAGCTGATTGCTCAAACTTGCTCAAAGCTTGTTCTAAATCTTCCCATACGATGATCTGACGGATCTCTCCTTTGTCAGAGCCGTAAATATTTTTTGCAAATTTGTGGGCAATATCGTCGAAATTACGGTCTTCAGTCACGGCTACTTGAGTTATTATGTCCTATCGTGCCTGCTATTCTGTCACAGGAATTTCAGGAATAAAGAGGCGATGTCTCTTTTTACTACTAAGTGATGTTTTTTCGGACTATTCGGATATGTTTGAGCTGAAAAAAGTAGTGTCTTCGCTATTGATGCCACTGCCAGCAATGTTAATTCTCGCTTTTCTGGGTTTAGCCCTAGTGATGTTTACTACCAAAAGGAAGACTGGTTGCCTAATCACCCTCTCAGCCCTATGTGGTATTTTCCTAATCGCTTTCCAGCCAGTTTCTAGTCAACTTTTAATGCCAATGGAAAGGCAACACACCGCATTTTTACCTGTCGATGAAACCGTCGATTACGTGATGGTTCTTGGAAGTGGTCACGTCGTAGACGACCAAATTCCACCGACATCAGAACTTAGCCGCACCGGCCTGATGCGTTTAAGTGAAGGGATTCGTATTCTACGCCTCTACCCTGGTGCAAAACTCATTTTGTCTGGCTATGGCGCAGGCACTGAAGTAAGTAACGCAAGAATGATGGCTAAAGTGGCTTTAGCACTTGGCGTAGCAAAGCCCGACATCATTCTGCTTGAAACCGCAAAAGACACTTGGGAAGAAGCCCGCCAAGCCGCTGCGTTCGTTAAGAATAAAAGAATGGTGTTGGTGACTTCAGCGAGCCATATGACTCGCGCACTGAACGAATTCAATGCTGCTGGAATGAAACCACTGCCGGCACCAACTAACTACCTTGCACAAGAAGGTATAGTTGAGCCGTGGGAAAAGTACATGCCGAAAGCGCTATACCTTGAGCAGACTGAGCGTTACTGGCACGAAACCATGGGATTGGTTTGGCAAAGCCTGCGTGATTGGCTAGATACAAGCAATGACATTGTTGAAGAGCCTGTTATTCCAGAAGCTTCCAGCTTAATTGAAGATGACGGTGAAGTTTCCGCGGCTCAGCCTCAATAAGCCCATTGAATCTTTAAACTCATCTTAAGCATACAGAGTCGCCAAGTATTTGTAGATTCTCTGGTCGTTAACAGTAAAAGCTGAGTAATAAAAAAGCCGAGACATCAATGATGTCTCGGCTTTTTACGTTTAAATGTCGTTGTTAATTAATCACTCCCGAAGGAAATCAATCACCAGCGAACATGTAACCTTCACCGTGAACCGTCACAAAGATTTGTGGGTTCTTAGGATCGAACTCCATTTTTGCACGCATACGACGAATCAGCACGTCGATAGTACGGTCATTAGGCGCGTCCACTCGGTGGCTAATCATATTCAAAATACGTTCGCGGCTTAATACTTGGTTAGGGTAAGAAGACAATGCCACTAGCAGTTCGTATTCTGCTTTGGTCAGTTTCACTGGTTCGCCGTTCTTGCTTAACGCACGACGAGGGATATCAAATGTCCACTCACCAAAACGAACCACAGACTCATCTGATGTTTCTTCTACAGCGCCCGCTGCTGTTTTACGAGCAGCAGAGATACGCCAAAGTAGGTTTTTAACTCGAACTAATAACTCGCGAAGTTCGAAGGGTTTAGTAACGTAATCGTCAGCGCCCATTTCAAGGCCTACGATCTTGTCGATGCTATCCGTGCGTCCAGTAACTAAAATAATTCCAATGTCTGATTGACTGCGTAATTCGCGAGTTAGCATCAATCCATCTTCGCCTGGTAAGTTGATGTCCAGCATAATGAGGTCAACGTTGTTTTCTTCTAACACGTTTCTCATTTGAGCGCCGCTTTCTGCTTCGCTCACTGTGTAACCCTCGTTCTGGAAGTATCCAACCAGTTTACTGCGGGTTACCACATCATCTTCTACGACTAATACGTGATAGCTCATCTACACCACTTTTCTTATTTAATAGTTTCAGTGACTATTCTATTCATAACTAGTAACAATTCTAGTGGTACAGAAGATAAAAGCCAGAAACATGGATTTTTTTTGATACAAGACAATCTTAAACCTTGCTATTTATCGTCCATCGCAATTCAATATAGGCATTACTACTAACGAGTAACTTTGCGTTTCGCAAATAACCTTGTTATTCAGCCTTGGTGTGCTTATGCCCAAGTGACTTCAAGATGCATATAAGCAACATCACAAGACTAAGTCAGGATCTAACAAATGAAAGATACGAAAGCGTTCAACGAGCAAAGAGCAGAAATATACTGGTGGCTATCAAGCTTATTTGCCAAAGAGCTCACTCAAGAAGAACTCGATCACTACCACTCTGTTGAAATTCGTTCTTTCCTAACTGGTTTAGGCGAAAATGAGACACTAAAGCCAGCGATTGATAAGTTAGTGGATGCGCTGAACCGCCTACAAACTCGTGAAGATGCTCAGCTAGAACTGTCTGCAGACTTTTGCGATCTTTTCTTAAAGACAGATAAGCACGGCGCTCTTCCTTACGCTTCAATGTATATCGGCGAAACTGGCCTTTTGAATGATAAGCCAGCAAAAGATATGGAAGAGATCATGGCTAAGCACAACTTAGTTGTGAACCAAGATCTAAAAGAGCCAGCAGACCACATTGCTATCGAACTCGATTTCCTTGGTAACTTGATCATTCGTTCAAACGAAACGAATATTGAAGAAGAACTAGAGAACTCATTTGCCGCTCAACAGCAGTTTATCGAACAACAACTGCTGACTTGGTTACCAAAGTTCAACGTGAAATGTCATGACGTTGATGAATTCGGTTTCTACGCCTCCGTCTCATCGTTGCTACTCGCATTCTGTCAATTAGACACTCAATATTTAGCTGGTGAATAGCTTATTGGATGACTCGTTAAATAAATTCAGAAGAATGTGACAATTCACCCGGATTTCCGGGTGAATTTTATTGCGAGTAATTTCTAGTCAGTCTAAAATTGTGACCGCAAACGATAAAATATGAAACATTCACGAAATGCTATGCTTATTATAGTTTTGAGCATTTCGGTGTTAAGACAAGCCGCTCAATAGCGGTTTTTTGTTTTTTAGCACTTTTAGTACCCAAAGAGCCCTACAAATTTAAGCTCTTAGTTAGGTAGCTTAACGGCTACTTTATTCCGTACTTTGGGAAAGTAGCTTCTAATAGGATAAAACCATGGCCACTATAAAAGATGTCGCTCGCTTAGCCGGCGTATCAACAACAACCGTTTCTCACGTAATCAATAAAACTCGCTTTGTTGCAGAAGCAACGCAAGAAAAAGTAAACAAAGCCGTAGATGAACTGAACTATGCACCAAGTGCTGTTGCTCGTAGCTTGAAGTGTAATACAACACGCACCATCGGCATGCTAGTGACTCAATCAACTAATCTATTCTTCTCTGAAGTTATCGATGGTGTTGAGAGCTACTGCTACCGTCAAGGTTACACTTTGATCCTGTGTAATACGGGCGGTATCTATGAGAAGCAACGTGACTACATTCGAATGCTTGCAGAGAAACGTGTAGATGGCATCTTAGTTATGTGTTCTGACCTAACTGAAGAACTAAGAGAGATGTTAGACCGTCACGCTGACATCCCTAAAGTTATTATGGACTGGGGCCCAGAGAGTTCTCAAGCTGATAAGATCATCGATAACTCTGAAGAAGGTGGCTACCTAGCGACCAAATACCTTATTGAACGCGGTCACTCTAAGATTGCATGTTTAAGTGGCCACTTAGACAAAGCAGCATGTGTTGAACGTATTGCCGGTTACAAGCGCGCACTTAACGAAGCTAAAATTTCTGCCGATGACAATATGATCATCGAAGGCAACTTCGAGTGTGATACGGCTGTTCTTGCTGCAGAACAAATCGTTGAGATGGAAGATCGTCCAACGGCGGTATTCTGCTTTAACGACACAATGGCACTCGGCTTAATGAGCCGACTGCAAGAAAAAGGCATCCGCATTCCTGAAGATATCTCAGTGATCGGTTACGACAACATCGAACTCGCTGAATACTTCTCTCCGCCGTTAACGACAGTTCACCAACCAAAACGTCGTGTTGGTAAGAATGCATTCGAAATTCTATTGGAGCGCATCAAAGACAAAGACCACGAAAAACGCGTCTTCGAAATGCACCCTGAAATTGTTGAACGAAGTACAGTTAAGACGTTAAATTAATTGATAATTCGAGTTTAATTTCATCAAGCGCACCTTTAGGTGCGCTTTTTTTATCAGCAACTATAATGAACCCTTATGCATAAATGAAAGATCATTAATTGAAGCAGTATCACATTTTGAAATATCAAGTGTGAGCTTCATTCAACAAAAACTTTATTCTATTCAATCAGTCACGCACAGGGCAAACCACTCGAAAGAGTGAGACGCAAAGCTTCCGGCCTAAACCACTCGTTGGTATGGTAGCGGGGTTACCGATGGCAAAATGCAGTAACTACTAATAATTTAGTAATTTACGGCTTATTGACAATTTAATTGCAACATTTTGCTAATCTCTCGGACCTGCTTATTTGGTGGCGTAGTTCAAATACACCGAGATAAATAACATGGATAAACCGATACTAAAGGACTCGATGAAGTTATTTGAGTCCCTAGGAAAAATAAAATCACGCTCAATGTTTGGTGGCTTCGGTCTTTTTGCTGATGACACTATGTTTGCTCTGGTTGTAAATGACCAGTTGCACATACGCGCAGACAAAGGCACAACTAAACAATTCGAACAACAAGGGTTTCAACCGTACGTCTACAAAAAGCGTGGTTTCCCTGTCGTTACTAAATATTTCGCTTTACCTGAAGGCCTCTGGCAAGACCAAGAGAAAATCTTGCAGCTTGCAACCACGTCTCTAGGTTTTGCTAAAGAAGAAAAAGCTGAGCAGTCTTCTGCTAAGCCGACCCGACTCAAAGATCTGCCTAATCTTCGACTCGCTACCGAGCGTATGTTGAAAAAGGCAGGGATCGATTCTGTAGAACGTTTATATGAATCTGGCTCTGTAAACGCATTTAACGCCATCAAAGAATCGCATGCGTCTTCTGTCAGTATTGAACTACTTTGGGCGCTAGAAGGCGCGATTAATGGTACACATTGGTCTGTTATACCGCAGCAGCGTCGCGAAGAGCTTATCAATCGCGTCAATTAACATTGTCAGTGCAATCTATATACATAACTAAGCCGCATTTACTGCGGCTTTTTTTATATCTGGTGAAAGTTAATCTATGCTTTGCCTGTCTATCTATACTATCGGTATGCATTGAAAATTTAGAGGAAGTATCAATGAGTAAGAAAATGATATTGGGTATTGTGTTGGTCGTAACCATCGTCTTGTTAGGCATCAATTTCGGCCAATACTTAACGCTTGAAAATGCTAAGGCCCAACAAGCTGTGTTAAATGACTACATTGACAGCAACTTTATTGCGGCTGCCGCTATCTATTTTGTCGCGTATGTCATGATTACGGCTTTCTCCATTCCTGGTGCCGCTGTTGTAACCTTATTAGGGGCCGCGCTATTTGGCTTCTGGAACAGCTTGCTACTGGTATCTTTCGCAAGTGCGATCGGTGCGACCTTAGCTTTCTTAAGTAGCCGTTACCTGTTGCGTGACTGGATTCAAACCAAGTTTGGTGACAAATTGGCGACGATTAACAAGGGGGTTGAAAAAGACGGCGCATTTTACCTGTTTTCTCTGCGTCTGATTCCTGTATTCCCATTTTTCCTTATCAACCTATTGATGGGTCTAACACCGATGTCAGTGAGTCGTTACTACATTACGAGTCAAATCGGGATGTTACCGGGGACGGCGGTTTTCTTGAATGCTGGTACTCAGCTCGCAGAAATTGATTCACTTTCGGGCATCGTCTCCCCTTCAGTACTATTGTCATTTGCATTATTGGGGATATTCCCAATAGTGGCTAAATGGTTGATGGGTAAGTTTCGCTCAGCACCCGTAGCTGAATAATGTATATAGCAGAATAGTTTATAATATCTAAACAACACAGATAGCCGAATAAGGTTCTATTTCAATGAAAATCTTCAGTGCATCGAATCCGACAGAAGCTCATATCATCTGTGGATTATTAGAAAGCGAGAATATTGCCTGTGAAGTCCGTGGTGAGGGGTTGTTCGGATTAAAGGGGGAAATCCCATTCACTGAAGAAACTGACCCTTACGTATGGTTATATGAGCCAGAATTGGCCAGTAAAGCTCGCATGCTCGTCAATGACTACCAAAATCAGCAAGATTCGATCATCTATGAAGAGCGGCGTTGTGGTGAGTGTCATGAAGTCAACGAAGCGCAATTCGGCTCTTGCTGGCAGTGCGGTGCTGCCTCACCTGAATAGCAGGGTTTCAGTGACCTGATAGAACGATTCGGTCAGATACCTCCTCCAATTAAAAACGGGAAGCTAAAGTTAGCTTCCCGTTTTTATTTCAATTCGATTAACTCATCATCTTTGATTTCACGCCTAGAAAATCACTGAATTTGTTTTTGAATAAACGCAATCGAACGCTGATTAAACTCTTCAGGGTTTTCCACGTTACACACGTGTCCACAATTCGGGATTTCTACTAGCTCACTCGATTCATGCGCTGCAACCATTTCTTTTACAGGCTTAATAAACATGTAGTCACGTTCACCCATCAAATAAAGAGTCGGTATTGGTAGCTCTCTATCTTTAAAATATTTCATCAAGGGGTTTACATCAGCCGTTAAGATAAACCAGCGTTTAAATTCTTTCTGGCACAGTTTTTTGGCTTCGCGGATAAAAAGGTGACGAGACTCTTTTTGGCTTTTTTGTGGCATCACAACATAAGCAAAAAGGCTGTATAACCACATGTAAGGAATGATGTGCTTGCTGAGGTTACCCAACTTGATTAACACTTGAGAGCGAGTGTTTAGCTTGGTGACAGCGCCACCCAGTACCATTGAACGTACACGGCCAGCCGCCAGTTCGGCAACGTTACGCACAATAATCGTGCCCAAAGACATGCCAACGAAATGTGCAGAACGGATCTTAAGATGGTCTAACACTTTAAGAATATCAAGCGTCACCGATTTGAACGTATAACGATTCGAAATCAGCCCTTTAAGTATATTGTCTGATTTACCGTGCCCTCTCAGATCAATGAGAAGTAAGTTGAAATGCTGTTTATACGCTTTGATCTGCTTGAACCAGATGGAGGAACTGCCTCCTGCGCCATGCACAAATACAACCCACTCATCGCTCGTAGGGTGAGTAAATGTTTTATGAAATAGTAAACTCTCAGACATACCTATCGCTTTAATTATTGGAATGGAGCTATGCCTCATCACGAGGCGATGACTAAGGATACCACGCTATTAAGAACTTTAAGTGATAATAGTGTCAAACCTATCATTAGTCATGTGAATACCTACCTCACCTTTTCTACCTGACAAAAATGAGTTTGCAAGCTTTGTCTTCGTAAACGTGATGTGCTCTGACCAGGAAACAAAAAGGCACTCAACAATTAGAGCGCCTTCATTTATTACGAGCTGTTGTTGCCCGCCCGCTAATTTTAAAGCTAAGTCAACAAGTTAAAATGCTGAATGATACATAGCTAGGTATTCTTTAGCCGCATCTTCCCAACTAAAATCTTGCTGCATCGCATAAAGCTGAGCACGCTTAATTTCAGATGGGTTTTGTGCATAAAGCAGTAATGAACGATGTAACACAGCCAATAACGCCTGCGGTGTTGGCTCTTCAAAAGCAAACCCAGTCGCGACTTCAGGATCTTCATCGTAATCATTCACGCTGTCTTTTAAACCTCCCACAGAACGAACAATCGGCAAAGTACCGTAAGCCATGCTGTAGATTTGGTTTAAGCCACACGGTTCAAATTCCGAAGGCATCAAGAAGAAATCAGAGCCTGCTTCAACCAAGTGCGCAAGTTCATTATTGTACGCTTCTACGAACGAGAACTTATCTGAGTGAAGCGCTGATAGCTCTTTCAATTGACTCGCCAAAACCGGATCGCCAGTACCGACAATCACGATCTGAAGATCATTTTTCAAAAACTGTTCGATGATAGGCAGTAAGTAATGAACACCTTTTTGATTCGTCAAGCGACAAACCATGCCATAAACCGCGCAATCGGCAACGGGTAAACCTACATCTTGTTGCAGTTTTTGCTTACAAGCTGATTTTCCGCGAGCCATGCTGTGCTTGGTCGCTTTGTATTTACGAGGAAGGAAAGCATCAGTTTCCGGATTCCAAGCCCCATAATCACACCCATTCAAAATGCCGAACAGATCAGCAGATCTGTGTTGGAATTCTGCAGCCATACCGTGGCTACCTAATTCCGTTTTCAACTCTTCTGCATAGGTAGGACTTACTGCGTTCACTTTATCCGCACACATCACTCCAGCTCTTAGCATAGTGACATGAGTGTCACTCACTGAAGCTTCAGGCGCATGGTAACGGTGCATCTCTGGCAGGAATTGAAGTTCATCGTAGGCGAACACACCTTTGAAAACCGCATTGTGAATCGAAATAACACTGCGCGTATTTTCAAAGAAATCGTGTTGTTGATAACGCGATTTAAGCAAGAAAGGAACGAAACCAGTATGCCAGTCATTTGCATGAATGATATCCGGTTGGAAACCAAGCTTAGGAAGCATATCAAGACAGGCTGCACTAAAGAACGAGAAGCGCTCTCCGTTATCAGCATAAGCTTGATTGTTTTCTGCGTACATTTCCGGGCGGTCGAAATACTTGGCACATTCAATACCAAAAACTGGAACGCCTTCTACGCTCAGTTTTTTAACTTGATAAGCCGTATGAGGCCAATGATCGAGTTCAGTCGATAAAATAACTTCTGCTGAATCAATGTTTGGAATGTTTCTATATGCGGGGATAGTCACTCGAACGTCCTGTTCGAGTGTTTGCAACGCTTTCGGCAGTGCCTTGGCTACATCAGCCAAGCCACCACTTTTAATCAAGCCTTCAACTTCAGACGCTACAAAAAGTACCGAGAGAGTCTTAGTAACCAACTCGTGCTCCTTTAGAAATCACTACGACACCATCGTCAGATACGTGGTAATGCTTTTTGTCTTCTGTCAGATTTACACCAATCTGTGTACCCGGTGCGATATCTGCGTCTTTATCAATGATAACGCGGCGCAAGATACAACCCTCACCCACTTTTACATCACCGAGTAAGATGCTTTCGCTAATATCACACGCTGATGCGATATTGCTGCGGAAGCCCAGTACACTCTTTTCAATACGCGAACCACGTACATAACTACCGCTACACACAAGGCTATCAATGATCTGAATTCGACCATTTGCCGAATCAGTAAACGTAGCTGGTGGTAGTGGCGGGTAATAAGTGTGTAGAGGCCATTTACGGTTGTATAGCGAGAATGGCGCATCTTTCTTAAGAAGGTCCATGTGCGCTTGCCAGTACGCGTCAATCGTACCTACATCGCGCCAGTAAACTTCTTCTTTCTCACCAGTAATACGGTTGGTGCTGAAATCATAAACAAACACATCACCACGTGGGAACATGTTTGGAATAATGTCTTTGCCGAAATCGTGTGTCGAACCTTCTCTATCAGCATCTTCCGTTAGTTCGGCAAAAAGCTCTTTCGCTTCGAACACGTAGTTGCCCATTGAAACGAGCGCTGATTCTGGATCGCCCGGGATCGACTTCGGATTTGCAGGTTTCTCTTCAAAGCCAATCATACGGCCGTCAGCATCAACCTCAATAACACCGAATTCTGATGCTTCAGCAAGCGGCATGCGCAATGCTGATACTGTTAGAGCCGCTTTCTTCTCTTTATGGAAATCAAGCATCTGTTTGATGTCCATCTTATAGATATGGTCTGAACCAAAAATACATACTTGATCAGGTTCTTCCAACTCCATAAAGCCCATGTTTTGGTAGATAGCATCTGCTGTGCCTTCATACCAACGCTTTCCTTTGCGCATTTGCGCAGGAATTGGGTCGATAAAACGGTCTGTTATGCCACTGATATTCCAGCCTTTTTTCATATGGTGGAACAGTGACTGTGACTTAAATTGTGTTAATACGTAGATCTTCATTAGATCAGCATTAACGAAGTTGTTCAAAGCGAAATCAATTAAGCGGTAACTACCACCGAAAGGAACCGAGGGTTTGCTGCGAGATTCAGTTAAAGGTCTTAAGCGAGAGCCTTCACCACCAGCAAGAATCATTCCCAATACACCAGCCATTTTATTCTCCATATATCTATAGCTTGTCGATGTTAGTACTCGTAGAGGTATCTTCCTCTGGGGGATGAGCACCAACACTTATTTCGGTATTTAGCGAATATCCATTCACATACAGTGACAATATCCTAAGCCAAACGTTGTTATGTGTGCACTATTCTTTGCACTTGGTTTTATATACGTTATCGACTTTTCGGCCGAATTCAATTTTTAATACGCCATTCTGTGGTACGTAAGCTGATTGCTTTCCTAAGACTTAAAGCAGCTCACACTACACCGTCCAGACGAAACATTACATTAACACCCGACACACATCAGGTATACAACTAAACGCTGATCTGTGAGTTACAATATTTTAATTAAGTTACATTCTCGTTAAAGTTGCATAAGAAAATCTGATTAATTGGCATTATTTATTTTGCGATGTGAATTTAATAAATTCTCGCAGACGAAACACCAGGTCAACAAGTTGCATATTTAGTCATATTGAGATCAAAAAAAAGCAGCCATTAGGCTGCTTTTTCATCAATAACGTTCAGTTATTTCTCTTTAGGCTTTTTACGCTTATCCGTAACTTCCCACTTACCGTCGATGTACAACGCAGTCCAACCGGACGGTTTTCCATCTACTTCAGTACGCACGTAGTTTTCTTTGGTCTTACGACTAAAACGAACCACTGTCGGCTTACCATCAGGGTCAGCAACTGGCGCTGATGCTAGGTATTGGAACTTAGGTGAGATACGGTCTTTAAAACGAACCAGCTCTTCCACTAATGGTGCACGTGTTTCACGTGATTTAGGGAAGTTGCTCGCAGCCATAAATAGACCAGAAGCACCATCACGAAGAACAAAGTACGCGTCTGAATTTTCACACGGAAGTTCAGGGAAATGCACCGGGTCTTCTTTTGGTGGCGCAACTTCGCCATTTTTCAGAATCTTACGAGTGTTCTTACAATCTTCACTCGTACAGTCCATGTATTTACCAAAACGACCGTTCTTCAGAACCATGTCAGAACCACACTTGTCACACTCAACAAGTGGACCATCGTAGCCTTTCACTTTAAATTCGCCGTGCTCAACCACATAACCTTCACAGTTCGGGTTGTTACCACATACGTGCATCTTACGCTTATCATCGATTAGATAGGCATCCATTGCCGTTTCACAAATAGGACAACGCTTTTTAGCTCGAAGTGCTGCTGTTTCAACGTCTTCTTCAAGCACGTTGATAATGCCTTCTTCATCACCAAGGTTGATTGTTGTCTTACAACGCTCTTTTGGTGGAAGTGCATAGCCAGAACAACCAAGGAATACGCCTGTCGAAGCAGTACGAATACCCATTTTACGGCTACAAGTCGGACACTCAATATCGGTTTCCACGATATGATTTGGCTTCATGCCACCAGCGTCTTCGTCTAAGTCTGCTTTTTCCAAATCGCCAGTAAAGTCTTCGAAGAAGTTATCTAGCACGCCTTTCCAGCTTGCTTCGCCTTCTGCGATTTGGTCCAACTTCTGCTCCATACGAGCAGTGAAGTCGTAGTTCATTAGGTCATTGAAACTGCCATCTAGACGGTCAGTAACAATTTCACCCATCTTCTCAGCATAGAAACGACGCTGTTCAACTTTTACATAACCGCGATCTTGAATCGTTGAGATGATTGATGCGTATGTTGAAGGACGACCAATACCACGCTTCTCAAGCTCTTTAACTAGCGCCGCTTCAGTGAAACGAGCCGGTGGCTTAGTGAAGTGCTGTTTAGGGTCTAGCGCAATCAGATCAAGCTTATCGCCGATCTGTACTGCTGGAAGGATCGTATCTTCGTTCTTGCCCATTGGACGCTGAACACGAGTCCAACCATCAAATTTAAGGATACGACCTTTCGCTTTCAACGTGTACTCATCTGCTTTAACGCTTACTGTCGTTGAATCGTATTGAGCTGGCGTCATTTGACACGCTACGAATTGATTCCAAATTAGCGAGTAAAGCTTGTGTGCGTCTGCGTCTACGCCGTTTAGATCTTCCGACTTAACATCTACACTTGAAGGACGAATCGCTTCGTGGGCCTCTTGAGCGCCCTCTTTGCTGCCGTATGCAAGAGCTTTAGGTGGAAGGTATTGCGCGCCGTACTCAGAACCAATGTATTCACGAGCGGCTTCTACAGCTTCTGAACTCAAGTTGGTTGAATCAGTACGCATATAAGTGATGTAACCCGCTTCATACAGGCGTTGAGCCAGCATCATGGTTTTCTTTACGCCATAACCAAGACGCGTACTCGCCGCTTGTTGCAGCGTCGACGTGATGTAAGGTGCAGACGGCTTACTCTTTGTTGGGCGGTCTTCACGTTTACATACTTCGTATTGCGCTTTTTCTAAAACGCTAACAGCAGCTTGTGTTTGCGCTTCATTTTCAGGTTTAAACGCAACACCGTCTTTCTGTGCAACTTGCAGTCTAAAGTCGGTTTTCTCTGCTGTTTTAGTATCAGCATGCACATCCCAGAACTCTTCAGGGATAAAGGCGTTGATCTCGCGCTCACGCTCTACCAGTAGTTTTACCGCTACTGATTGAACACGGCCAGCGGACAGGCCTCGTGCTACTTTTTTCCAAAGCAGAGGTGACACCATAAAGCCAACAACACGGTCCATAAAACGTCGTGCTTGTTGTGCGTTTACGCCATCAATATTTAGCTCACCTGGAGTTTCGAAAGCTTGTTGAATAGCATTCTTGGTGATTTCGTTAAAAACCACTCGCTTGTATCGCGTTTCATCGCCACCGATGATCTCACGAAGGTGCCATGCGATAGCTTCTCCTTCGCGGTCCAAATCGGTTGCGAGATAAACATGGTCTGCGTTCTCAGCCAGTTTTTGCAATTCAGCGACGACTTTCTCTTTACCAGGTAGGATTTGATAGTTCGCTTCCCACTCTTTATATGGGTTGATACCCATCTTTTTGATAAGAGCTTTGCGATCTTTTTCTTTTTTGATACGAGCTTTGTCTTCTGGGCTCATACCCTTGGTTGAAACTGCAGCAGCCTTTTGACCAGTACTTTGACCTGCCGTTGGTAAATCACGTACGTGACCTACACTCGACTTAACGACAAAGTCTTTGCCAAGATATTTATTGATAGTTTTAGCCTTGGCTGGCGACTCCACTATAACGAGCGATTTACCCATATTGACTCTAACGTCCTTAATCACGATGCTTCAGCACCAACAATTTAGCTTGTGGGCTTTTACGCATGATATTCTAAATTCATTGCTTCTTTTTTTACTATTGTGCGAGATTACTAGAAGATCAACCGCTTTTTTCAAAATTGGATCTGATCGCTCGACAATTCGACGACTCATAGATAAAAGGGTCACAATATAAAGAAGCTATAAAGTACTCACTAAGAATACTTGCAAGAGCCTATTCATCAGGCATTACGTCTAAACGGGCTCATACTAAGCTTGTCCGCGAATCTAACGCGAGCCCCATTCAATTATTTTTGCCGTAAATCACAAAATAAATTGTGGATGTTTGAAAAGACTCTCTTAATCGGTTGTGAAATCATTGAATTTCTAGTTCGACACCATAAACTCAACGTTATATTCAGTTATCAGAGATAAACTCATGACAAAGAAAGTAATAGCAGAATTTGATTTACTGCTTATCGCAAACCAAATTATCCAATCACATGATGACTACATTGAAGGCATGCGCGCAAACAGCGTAGTAGAAAAAGACGATGTACTCGTCTTCAAAGGTGAATACTTCTTAGACAGCAATGGAATGCCGACAGAGAATACAACCGCGGTATTTAACATGTTTAAATACTTAGCGCACCACCTTTCGAAAGAATTTACAATTCAGCAATAATTAAAAAGCTTGCCACTTAGGCAAGCTTTTTTGTTCCTAAACCTTTACATACTAAGCATTTTTATAGACTTAGCATTTTCAGCTTGTCGAAATAATCAGGGAATGTCTTTGACGTACAACCTGGATCATTAATCGTCACAGGCGTATCGCTCAAAGCAACCAGCGAGAAACACATCGCCATACGGTGATCATCGTAAGTATCAATCGCCGCATGAGTCAGTTCAGCCACAGGGTTAACAATAATGTAATCTTCACCCTCTTCCACTTCAGCGCCGACTTTGCGTAGCTCTGTTGCCATTGCAGCCAAGCGGTCTGTCTCTTTCACACGCCAGTTGTAGACATTACGGATTGCCGTTGTGCCTTTCGCAAACAATGCGGTTGTCGCGATAGTCATCGCAGCATCTGGGATATGGTTATAGTCCATATCAATGCCTTTCAGCTCGCCACAACGAGAAATAACGTAGTCGTCACCCCATTCGATTTCCGCACCCATTTTCTCAAGCGCATCAGCGAATTGGATATCACCTTGGATACTGTTTTTACCAATACCAGTGACCTTAATCTCACCACCTTTGATAGCAGCGGCTGCAAGGAAATATGACGCAGATGATGCATCACCTTCAACCAAGAAATCACCCGGTGCCGAGTAAGATTGCCCGGTAGGAATCACAAACTCTTGGTAATCATTATTGATCACGTCCACACCAAATTGCTTCATGATGTGCAGCGTAATATCGATGTAAGGTTTAGAAACCAATTCACCGTCAATTTTAATGGTCACTTCACCTTCAGCTAAAGGCGCAGCCATCAAAAATGCCGTCAAAAATTGACTAGAGATCGAACCGTCGATAGAAACCGTACCGCTCTTCAAACCGGTACCTGTGATCTTCAATGGCGGGTAGTTTTCGTTCTCTAAATATTCAACGTCGGCACCGGCTTCTCGTAGTGCTGTTACTAAGTGGCCAATTGGGCGCTCTTTCATGCGAGGCTCACCAGTAAGAACGTATTCACCGCGACCTAAACATAGTGCAGCCGCCAACGGACGCATCGCCGTACCCGCGTTACCTAAGAAAAGCTCTAGGGCTTTGTCACTTGAGAATGCACCACCAACACCTGTCACTTCACAAACGGTTTTGTCTGCAGACAACTGATAATCAACACCTAACTGAGTCAATGCATTCAACATATGACGAATATCATCACTGTCTAGCAAGTTTGTTAGGCGAGTGGTTCCCGTAGAAAGTGCAGCCAAAAGAAGTGCACGGTTGGAAACGCTTTTTGAACCAGGTAGGTTAACTTCCCCGTTCACTTTTTGAATTGGTTGTAACGTAAGGCTTTCCATTAAATCTTATAGTCCTTGTACCACCCGAAGTCACTGGTGCGTATTTATTTTCGGGTGATGAATAATTCTTCGTACTTGCAGACTAACGAACTTTTCCAACGAACTCCAGAGCTAATCCGGCCCAAACCGGTGATTAATTAGCCAATCAATCGTATTTATATACTAGTACACGAGATCAACTCGAACACCATCTGAAAAATAGAGAATTCGTACATCATCGCCTCGGTTGAACAGCATCGAGTTATCGACATCTTGGATAATGTTGACCAACTTGTCGTCTTTGGTTTTGACCAATAACTCGACCAGTTTGTACTCTACTTTATATTGTGTGTTACCTCGGTTACGAGCAATACCCGCACCTGCTACTGCACCTACAGCTGTCGCCACTTCTTTACCAGTGCCGCCGCCAAACTGGTTACCAATCAAGCCACCAATCGCCGCACCTAACAAGGTTTCCCAACCATTCGCTTTCGACTCAACGATCTCTTGCTGAGTGATGTATCTGACCGTATCAATCTCACCATAAACCACCTCGTTTACTGGTCGAGCTTGGTTTCTGTTGTAAGCTGCATTTGCCAACATGGGCAAAACAAGTAAAATCCAAAGCAACTTCTTCATGGTAAAACTCCTAAAGACCTCTTGGTCAGTGATTAATCTGTAATGCGGTACTTATGACTATATACCTAACCGAACTTGATACTACTAGTATAGAGTTTCCTTCGCCTTTCGACGCGCTTGATGACCCCAACGGTCTGCTCGCCTTCGGTGGTGATTTATCACCAATGCGAATTTTAAACGCTTATAGCCAAGGTATATTTCCATGGTATGGCCCAGGTGAGCCTATACTTTGGTGGAGCCCTGCACCGCGAGCGGTATTTAATCCTAAGACATTCGAACCGTCAAAAAGTCTTAAAAAGTTTCAAAGAAAGCACAATTACCGAGTCAGCATCAACCAAGCGACGGACAGAGTAATTGGTTATTGCTCTTCACTAAGACCCGAAGAAGAAACCTGGCTAAACAGCGACATGCAGTCAGCCTACCGCAAACTCGCTTCATTAGGTTTCTGCCACTCGGTTGAGGTTTGGCAAGATGATGAACTGATCGGTGGACTTTACGGCTTACAAAGAGGCCAAGTCTTTTGCGGTGAATCGATGTTCAGCCTAAAGACCAATGCCTCTAAAATTGCGCTGTGGTACTTTTGTAAACACTTTACACAATTCGGCGGACAACTAGTTGATTGCCAAGTCATGAACCCTCACTTGGAATCCTTAGGCGCTATCGAGGTTGATAGGGATGAATTCCTAAGTTCTCTGCAATTACTCAAAGAATTTTCCGTTGACGATGCATGCTTTCAAACCCAATGGCTAAAGGAAATGCCTTAATGAATCCAGATTTACAACAAATCAGAATTGGATTAACAGACAATCACGCTTGCAGCTACTTACCTCACCTCGAAGAGAGAGTGGCGGTCACGCTTGATGAACACATGCACACCTCAGATAACTATGAAGTTCTGCTTGCGAATGGATTTCGCCGCAGTGGAACGACCATTTACAAACCACATTGCGATAATTGCTCAGCATGCCAAGCGATTCGGCTTTCAATTCCTGAGATTAAGCTTTCCAAAAGCCAACGACGGATCCTTAACAAAGGGAAATCACTGCGTTGGGAGCTGAAAGATGAGATGGATGACAACTGGTTTGACTTATACAGTCGCTATATCACCGCTCGTCACCGTTCGGGAACCATGTACCCACCCAAGAAAAAAGAGTTTCTACAATTCTCTAAAAATGAGTGGCTTACTACAAAGTTCATGCACATCTATGAAGAGAACAAGTTGGTTGGTATCGCCGTAACCGACATCATGGCTCACTGTACGAGCGCGTTTTATACCTTCTTCGATCCTGATATAGACATTTCGATGGGAACACTTGGCGTTTTATTTCAGATCCAACATGCCCAGAAAGAGCAAAAACAATGGTTATATTTGGGTTATCAAATCGATGAATGCCCTGCGATGAACTATAAAGTACGATTTCAACGTCATCAAAGGCTAGTAAATCAGCGGTGGCAAGGGTAGAATACGCGACAACTTTACATATTTTGATTTTAACGGCACAATCAAGCCGTTAAAAACCGCCAAATTTCGAAAGAGGATTAGATGGCTAAAGAAGACGTAATCGAGATGCAAGGCACTGTCCTTGATACTCTACCAAACACAATGTTCCGTGTTGAGCTTGAAAACGGTCACGTAGTGACAGCACACATCTCTGGTAAAATGCGTAAGAACTACATCCGTATTCTTACTGGAGATAAAGTAACTGTTGAGATGACTCCATACGACCTTTCTAAAGGCCGCATCGTCTTCCGTGCTCGTTAATTTTTAATTAGCGAATACAATAAGAAGCGGAGCTTAATGCTCCGTTTTTTATTGCCTGAGCATTTTACTACACAAGCACATCAATCTCGCATCTCGCATCTCGCATCTCGCATCTCGCATCTCGCAAGCATAAAAAAACGCACAACCTAAGTCATGCGTTTTATATTTAAGCCTTTGATTTATCAATCACTTCGTTAGTGCATGACCTCTTCTTTAGCACCAACATAGATGAAATCCAATTCGTCTTTTTTCAGGGATACTTTAACCGTACCGCCATCAACCAAGCTACCGAACAGTAACTCGTTAGCAAGTGGTTTCTTAAGCTTCTCTTGAATAACACGTCCCATTGGACGAGCACCCATGGTCTTGTCATAGCCTTTATCAGCTAACCAGTGACGAGCATCCTCAGAAACCTCTAAAGACACGCCACGAGCGTCCAGTTGAACCTGAAGCTCGACAATGAACTTATCAACTACTTGGCTAATCACACTTGGGTCAAGGCTGTTGAACCAAATGATATTATCAAGACGGTTACGGAACTCAGGAGTAAACACCTTCTTGATTTCGCCCATCGCATCTGGCGCATGATCTTGTTGGATCAGGCCGATCGATTTCTTCTCGGTTTCAGCCACACCTGCGTTGGTCGTCATCACTAGAATCACATTGCGGAAGTCCGCTTTGCGACCATTATTATCAGTTAGCGTGCCGTTATCCATTACCTGCAGTAGCAAGTTAAAGATATCTGGGTGAGCTTTCTCGATTTCATCCAGTAACACAACAGAGTGCGGATTCTTGATTACGGCATCAGTTAGCAGACCACCTTGATCGTAACCAACATAACCAGGAGGCGCACCGATCAAGCGGCTCACAGAGTGACGCTCACCGTACTCAGACATATCAAAGCGCAGAAGCTCAATACCCATCAACTTAGACAACTGAACAGTGACCTCTGTTTTACCGACACCAGTAGGGCCAGCAAACAAGAATGAACCAACAGGTTTATTGTCTGCACCCAATCCAGCACGGGTTAGCTTAATCGCTTCACTCAATACATCGATTGCAGGGTCTTGTCCGAATACCAACATTTTCATGCGCTCATCCAGTTTCTGGAGTGTATCTTTGTCTGAAGACGATACTGACTTTTCAGGAATACGCGCCATTTTCGCAACCATTGACTCAATATCAGCCACGCTTACCGTTTTCTTACGACGGCTTGCAGGTGCCAAACGACTACGAGCGCCCGCTTCATCGATTACGTCAATGGCCTTATCAGGAAGGTGGCGTTCATTAATGTATTTAGCTGACAGTTCCACAGCGGCACGCAACGCTTTGTTGGTGTAGCGCACTTCGTGATGAGCTTCGTATTTTGGCTTCAAGCCAATCAGGATCTTGGTCGTATCGTCTAGCGATGGTTCAATAATATCTATTTTCTGGAAGCGACGAGCTAAAGCACGCTCCTTCTCAAAAATACTGCTGTACTCTTGGTACGTTGTTGAACCGATGCAACGTAATTTGCCACTGCTTAGTAGTGGTTTAATTAAGTTTGCCGCATCAACCTGACCACCCGATGCAGCCCCGGCACCGATAATGGTGTGGATCTCATCGATGAACAGAATCGCGTCTTCTTCTTTCTCCAGTTGCTTAAGAATTGCTTTAAAACGCTTCTCAAAGTCACCACGATATTTAGTTCCGGCTAATAGTGAACCGATATCTAGAGAATAAATTACGCTGCTCTGAATGATTTCAGGCACTTGTCCTTCAACGATGCGCCATGCAAGACCTTCCGCGATGGCCGTTTTACCTACACCCGCTTCACCCACTAACAGAGGGTTGTTCTTACGACGACGACACAGAACTTGGATAGTGCGTTCTAGCTCTTTGTCACGACCGATTAGTGGGTCAATATTGCCCTGCTTCGCTACTTCGTTAAGGTTGGTAGCAAAATTTTCTAAACGGTCTTCGGAATTAGCTTCTTCAGCATTTTCTGCACCACCAAATGAATCGGATGATGAAGGACTGTCGCCTTCGTTGCTGGCTTTGGTAATACCGTGTGAGATGAAGTTAACAATATCTAAGCGACTAATGTCGTTTTTCTTAAGAAGATATGCCGCGTGAGATTCTTGCTCACTAAAAATAGCCACAAGTACGTTAGCACCTGTTACTTCGCTGCGACCTGAAGATTGAACATGGAAAACAGCGCGTTGAAGTACTCGTTGGAAGCTCAACGTTGGCTGAGTTTCGCGAGTTTCGTCGCTTTCAGGGATAAGTGGGGTCGTTTGATCGATAAAAATATCGAGCTCATTGCGAAGAGCATCGAGATCAGCCTGACAAGCTTGGAGCGCTTCCTTGGCCGCATCATTTTCTAATAATGCTAGTAGGAGGTGTTCAACAGTCATGAATTCATGTCGCTTGTCTCGCGCACGAGCAAATGCGCCATTTAAACTCGTCTCTAATTCTTTATTTAGCATAAGTACCTCCTAAGGGAACAACAGTGTTGTTCGAGCAATTTATACTTGCTCCATTGTACATAGTAGCGGATGCTCATTTTCCTTTGAGTACATCGTGACCTGCGCTACCTTTGTTTCCGCTATTTCAGCACTGTATGTGCCGCATATAGCTTTACCTTCATAATGAACCTTGAGCATCACTTCCGTTGCTTTTTCGATATCTAGTGAGAAGAATCGCTCTAGGATCTCGATTACAAAGTCCATGGGCGTGTAGTCATCGTTATTCAACACAACGTTATACATCGCCGGTGGCTTTACTTTTGTTGCTTCTTTCTCCAGTAAATCTGAGCCTGGAGATGCCCATTCAAAGTTTCTGCTCATATCGCTTTGCTAAGGGTTATTTTTCGGAAGTCGTGAGTGTTTACCTAACTCAAATTTACCACATTCACGCTTTACGGTGTACTAAGAAACTGCACCGAAAAACAGTACCAAAAAATATTCCTCTATACTGAGCCTAATCCACCATTTCCATCGCTGCAAATAAAAGATCTCGATTAACAGGATTAACATATGTGATTGATTAAAAAGACGCCATAACTATTGATACTAACGATAAGATCACCGCTAAGTTACTATTTAGTTAATAGTTTGCAGTTAATCTCGAATGTGATTTGTTATTAAAATTGATCACTTTTATACCAATTTGCTATTGACTGTGCTCAATCATTAGCTACATTGGAGCTAAAAGGTTTTTTAATACATTTTTGCAACATGATTTAAAATCAGTAACACGCTTCAAAAATTAACAACAAGGAATAATTACGCAGGGTAGCGTTAATTTCCGTTAGCAATGTACGAGGTTCAAGATATTAGCTGAAATTCTTTAGCTGGTAGGAATGATATCAATCGCACTTACAACAATTGATATAACAACGTTAGTAACAAAATGCATGAGGGATGTATAGCATGGCTACAGGTACAGTAAAATGGTTTAACAATGCCAAAGGGTTTGGCTTTATTTGTCCAGAAGGTGAAGACGGCGATATTTTCGCGCACTACTCCACAATACAAATGGAAGGTTATCGAACCTTAAAGGCTGGTCAGCAGGTCGACTATGAAGTAGAAAGTGGACCTAAAGGCTCGCATGCTAGCTCCGTTGTTCCTGTAGAAGGCAGCGCCGCAAAATAGGCGAATGCAAACTCATGTTAACCTCCATCAGTCGTCATTAACGGCTGACAGGTAAACAGAATATTGAAACCGCTCATTTAATACCTGTAACACAGGATTACGTGAGCGGTTTTTTTCGTTTTGGGGGCTCTAAAGTTGCTCACTGGACAATGAGCTCGAAGAGCTACTCCCCTTAAGCTAGGTCTTAAGAAGTATTAGACAGAAAAAAGACGCTTTAACATTATCGTTAAAGCGTCTTTCGTTTTGACTTTATCTATAACTTAGCTATCAGCCTAAGCAACTCGTTAGCAAATCACGTTCATGACTGACTAACGATGAGTCCAATCACTATGCATCAATAAACGCGTTTAGCGTTGAGCTTGGGCGCATTAGTGTTGAAACCAATGCATCGTCAAGTAGGTAGTAACCACCTAAGTCGCCAGCCACACCTTGAGCGTTGTTCAGCTCTGCAACGATCGCTTCTTCACTTTCAGCCAGTTGACTTGCCACACCTGCAAACTCAGCAGCAAGATCAGCGTCAGCCGTTTGCTCAGCAAGCGCCTTAGCCCAGTATGCCGCTAGATAGTAGTGGCTACCACGGTTATCAAGCTCACCTACTCGACGTGAAGGAGACTTGTTGTTATCAAGGAACTCACCCGTCGCTTTATCAAGCGCATCAGCTAGAACTTGTGCTTTAGCGTTACCTGTTACTACGCTCAGGTGCTCTAGAGATGCCGCTAGTGCCAAGAATTCACCTAGAGAATCCCAACGCAGGTGGTTTTCTTTCTCTACTTGTTGAACATGTTTAGGAGCAGAGCCGCCAGCACCTGTTTCAAACAGACCACCACCGTTCATTAGTGGAACAATCGATAGCATCTTAGCTGATGTACCAAGCTCTAAAATCGGGAACAAGTCAGTTAGGTAATCACGTAATACGTTACCAGTAACCGAAATAGTATCTAGGCCTTCTTTGATACGAACCAGTGAGTATTGAGTCGCTTCAAGTGGAGCAAGGATCTTAATTTCAAGACCATCGGTATCGTATTCAGGAAGGTATGCTTCAACTTTCTTGATAAGCTGAGCATCATGTGCGCGTGACGCATCTAGCCAAAATACCGCTGGAACACCCGATGCACGAGCACGCGTTACCGCAAGCTTAACCCAGTCTTGGATTGGTGCATCTTTAACCTGACACATACGGAAGATATCGCCTTCCTCTACGTCTTGCTCAAGAAGCACAGCGCCTGAAGCGTCAACAACTTGAACCTGACCAGCAGCTTCAAGGATGAAAGTCTTATCATGAGAACCGTACTCTTCCGCTTTTTGAGCCATCAAGCCAACGTTTGGTACGCTACCCATCGTTGTTGGATCGAACGCGCCGTTCTCTTTACAGAAATCAATAACCGCTTGGTAAATGCTCGCGTAGCTACGATCTGGGATCATTGCTTTGGTATCTTTTTGCTTACCTTCTGGATCCCACATTTGACCAGAAGAACGCAGCATTGCAGGCATAGATGCATCCACAATGATATCGCTTGGTACGTGTAGGTTAGTAATGCCACGGTCCGAATCAACCATCGCTAGTGGTGGCTGAGTCTCGTATACCGCTTGCAGGTCAGCTTCGATTGCTTCTTTCTGCTCTTGAGGAAGCGCATCAATCTTCGCGTAGACATCACCGATGCCGTTATTTACATCAACGCCTAGCTCTTCAAACAGCTGACCGTGTTTAGCAAATACGTCTTTGTAGTAAACCTTAACCGCGTGACCAAAGATCACTGGGTCAGATACTTTCATCATCGTCGCTTTCAAGTGAAGAGAAAGCAGTACACCTTGCTCTTTAGCCGATGCGATTTCTTTTTCGAAGAATGCAACCAAAGCGGCCTTATTCATCACTGACGCATCAATGATCTCTTTATCTTGCAGTGCAAAAGCTGGCTTCAATGTTTTCTTCGCACCATCTTTGCCAACGAATTCAATGCTAACTTCTGTAGCACCTTCAATGGTTACTGACTTTTCGCTACCGAAGAAGTCTTTGTCGTCCATACTTGAAACGTGCGACTTAGAATCTGCAGACCAAGCACCCATTGAGTGTGGGTTCTTCTTCGCGTAGTTTTTAACAGAAAGTGGAGCGCGGCGATCCGAGTTACCTTCACGCAATACTGGATTTACTGCACTGCCTTTGATTTTGTCGTAAGTCGCTTTTACTGCTTTCTCTTCGTCAGTGTTTGCTTCTTCTGGGTAATTAGGAAGTGCGTAACCTTTTGACTGTAGCTCTTTGATTGTTGCTTGAAGCTGAGGTACAGATGCAGAGATGTTTGGAAGCTTGATAATGTTTGCTTCTGGTGTCTTAGCCAATTCACCTAGTTCTGCTAATGCATCACCAATACGTTGCTCTTCGTTCAAATAGTCAGGGAAGTTGGCAATAATACGCCCTGCAAGTGAAATGTCGCGAGTATCAACGTTAATACCAGAAGAAGCTGTAAAAGATTGAATGATAGGCAGCAGAGAGTATGTTGCTAGCGCCGGAGCTTCGTCTGTAATGGTATAGATGATCGTTGGTTTTTCAGTAGGCATGAAATTTCCCTATAGTTCTTACAAGCTCATTTAAAGTAGTGAGCGTGTTATAAATTGACCAGTAAGCCACTCTAAGAGTGAAAACTGCTTACTCGATAGTCTTACTCTATCTTATTTTTCATACAATCTTGATGACAGCATGAACCAAATCCGTGAGTGCGTTGTTATAATAAAACACGAAGGTATAATTAAACAAATCAGGCTTAAGAGTCCATCAACTTGTTCTATTTTGTGTCTTTTAGGCGCGCAAATGATAGCTCAATTCCGTTTCAGTGAAAACTTTTCAGCACACTTCGTTTACATTTTTGCAAGGTAGTTAACATGTCTACTCGCTCACGCAGCGCATCTCGTTCAGACAAACCGGCTCGTTCTGGTGCAACATTAAAACAAAGCGGTAATAGACAAAGCCGAAGCAGTGATAAGAATAACACTGGCAATTCGCACAACAAATCTCACTCAAGCAAGCACCGATATAAAGGCAAGCCTACCAACACAAAACCTAAGGTAGCACTCGAGGATCGCAAAGTAATTCTGTTCAACAAGCCTTTCGATACTCTAAGCCAATTTACAGATGGCGAAGGGAGAAAAACGCTAGCGGACTTTATTCCAGTGAAAGACGTTTATGCTGCAGGTCGCCTTGACCGCGACAGCGAAGGGTTAATGGTCTTGACCAACGATGGTATTTTTCAAGCTAAGCTAACTCAACCAAACTCAAAATCCCCAAAGACATACTGGGTACAGGTTGAAGGCGCAACTTCTGAGGAAGATTTAGATAAATTGAGAAAAGGTGTCGAACTAAAAGACGGCATGACACTACCGGCTAAAGTAGAAGTGATGCAAGAACCTGAAGTGTGGGATAGAAATCCTCCAGTCCGCTTCAGAGCCGCGATACCGACAACATGGTTGGCTATTACAATCATTGAAGGACGTAACCGCCAAGTAAGACGCATGACAGCCAATATCGGCTTCCCGACCCTACGTCTTATCCGCTATTCAATGGGCAACATGAATGTGGGGCAGCTACAGCCTGGTGAGTGGAAAGAGATTTAACTCATAGCAATATAAAAAAGCAAGATATTTATTATATCTCGCTTTTTTACACATGAAGATTGATTACTCTTGGTCAATCATCCACTTACGGAATTCTTTGCGCTCTTTTTTAGAAGCTTTTAGATACCAAGCTTTCAATTGCTCGACATTTTGAGTAACACTTCCCACAACGCTTGGGGCAGTTTTAAGATCTAGTTTCGGAGTATCCGATTGAGTTGTAACTGGAGAGGGAACTATCGCAGTAGTCGTGGCAGTGACTAACGCACCATCGACAAACGTGATTCCTCGTTGATCGTTATGTTCTTTTACAAGCTTGTCCATTCCCATAAATGGAAGTAGACCTTTCTTGCCTTGAAGTAACTCTTGTTGATAGACAAGTTCGTTACCGTCTTGAGTTAAACGCCAATCGGGGTTTTGCTTTCTGAAAGCTTTTTCCGCTTCGCTTTTACTTCGAGCAACCGGGTGATCCAATTTAATTTCATTCCCACCTGCTTCAAACGTTAATAAATATGGCTTAGAAGTAAATACGCTATTACCACTACCACGACCAACTTCTTTGTCCATTCGGACAACAACTTGAGTCGTACCATTTCTTATTATATTCGTCCCCAATTTAGAATCAGCCTCTACACCATTAATGTAAAGAACAGAGACACCTTTGCTAGGAACCAGAGTTATAGCATGTGCAGAAAATGCAAGCATAGTTAAAACAAAGAATAATTGCTTTTTAAACATCACAGAGATTGACTCCTTTCATCAGGCACGTTGCCAAAAATAATTAAGTAATTATTATATGAAATATTAAACTGTAAAAATAAATAAAGCCACCCTGAGGTGGCTTTATAAGAAAGTTTTTAACTAAACTCAATTAGAAGCTAGCTTTAACACCTACAGCAACACCAGTGTCCGTGTTTTTCTGGTCTGTACCACCAACTTCAATGTAAGCCGTAGTGTTCGGAGCAAAGCCGTAACCAGCATTTACAAACCAGTTGTCGGCGTCATTGTCATTGTTGTCACTATCAGAAGTGCTGTAGCCAGCACCGATAGTTACTGCATCAATAGTGTAATCAGCAGCAAAAGCGATAGTATCTGCATCTACTTTTACAACTCCTGTATCCATTGTTGTCGCGTAATAGCCCAACTCAAGATTCAAGCTTTCAACGCCGGAGAAACGAGCTTCTAATGCCCAAATAGCGTCGTCCGCGCCAGGCGCCATCTTTTCCAATTCTGCGTAGCCATAGTATGCAGTGAAATCAAAATCAGCTACACGACCACCAAGTTTAAGATCGTAATACGCTCCATCTTTGCCAAGAGCATCTGTGCTGTCATTCTCATCTTGAGCAAGAGATGCTGTAGCATAGAATGTCCCTGTATCGATATCATAACGAATCATTTCATCTTGACAGAACTCACTACCATTTTCGAAGAAAGAGCTCACACCAAACTGGTAATCAGAACCAACACCAGCATCGTCTAGCGCGCCACACGTACGACCAACCTTCACAGAACCGTAGTTTTGAGTATATAAAGCCACATAGACATCACCAACATCTGCAGATGTAGAAGAACCGCCAGTTACTTCACCAGATGCTCCATCAAACTCCCAATAACCGCCAAAAGTTAGCTCGTCATTAAGCGCATAACGAACATCAAATCCAAAGTCAGCATCTTGAATTTCTTGCTGGAATTCTGAATCTTTTGCAAAACCTTTAACGTAAACAACTTCGATGTCGCCACTTAGGTTAACAGATAAGTCTTCCTGGTTGTAAATTTCGATTGCTTGTGCCGATGTTGCTGCAAACATAACACTTAGTGCTAATAGAGTCTTTTTCATAATAAATCCACTGCCTTTTCTAAGAATGGGAGATCCTTGCCCGGTTCCCTTTTATTTTTATGACTGGTCATTACCACTCTTTGTTGGTTAATCACCGTCACTAAATTTCGAGGTCTAGATTGCAAAAGATTATCCTGCGTGTCAAATAAACTAAAAACAAACCTAAAAAAAACACAAAGCAATCAAAATCAACCACTTACATTTTTTTTCATTGTTTTACGAGCAGCTTATCCTTAGTTTTATCAGGAAATATAATAATCCAAAAAAAGAACAAAACAGCATTTAACACCACAAACAACTTGTAAAAACGCCACATCTCAGGATTTAACACCTACAAGCAAGTCTTTTTTAATATTTATATTTCGCAACATAAATAAAATAGTTAAGTTCCTGATGGTTCAGTTTTTTTTTGTGAACAAGATCTACCTTTGATTCAAAAGCAAGCTATTTCACCGTAAATGTACCGACTAGTGATATGTGCTACTATCCTCGCTCCGTTACGTAGGTCACAGTATGCTAACTACTAAAATTCAAAAATCTATTCGCACCAGTTATCAAAACCTCCAAGATCAGTTGGACAACTTTGTACCTCGACGTGCTCAAAATTACCTTGTTGCAGAAATAGCGAAGACACTTTGTGGTCAATACCACAAAAGTAATCGCATGATTGTTGCAGAAGCGGGAACCGGGATCGGGAAATCACTGGCTTATTTAATGGCAACTATTCCTGTCGCTGTGCTCAATAACCGAAAAATAGTCATATCAACGGCGACGGTTGCGCTACAAGAACAGCTCGTCAATAAAGATCTCCCTCTATATAGAAGACTGACTGATCGAGAGTTTTCTTTCATATTAGCGAAGGGCAGACAGCGTTATTGTTGTTCCGAAAAGCTAGCCGCTGCCTGCGGGGTTGATGGCGGACAAATGGCCATGTTCGAATCTAAGCCAAAGAAGAAGGATATCGACCAACTTCAAACCATGTATCGTAGCCTAACCCAAGGTAAATGGGATGGTGACCGTGATTCGTGGCCAAAACCCATCGACAACATGATTTGGCAGATGATTGTCAGCGATAAGCACAGCTGTAATAACAGTATGCCTACTCATAGAGACTGCCCTTTCCAAAAAGCGCGCTCAGAGCTAGATAAAGCAGACGTGATAATTGCCAATCACAGCTTGGTGATGGCGGATGCAGACCTAGGAGGCGGTGTGATACTGCCTGAGCCAGAAAATAGCATCTATATATTCGATGAAGCTCACCATTTACCGCATGTAGCCAGAGATCACTCTTCTGCGGCTGCGAGCTTAAAAGGCGCGGCGTCATGGTTGGAGCGTTTGAACCAATCCATCACTAAGCTTTCAGGCCTCGCTGACGAGAAACGTGTCCACCGGTTTCGAAATGAACTGCAAGACTCAGTGCAACAGCTGATCCCTACCCTGACTCAAATGAGTAAACAGTTTGACGCTAACCACTTTGAAGACGGCTTGTATCGCTTCGAACATGGCGACTTACCTGAGTGGCTTGAGAATGAATCAAAAGACCTCAAGCAACTCACACAAAAGGCGAGCCAAGCAGTTGCGAAGATTGCAGACCTGATTGCGGAACGAGTTAAAGACGGCGAGCTTTCAGCAAAGCTTGCAGAGCCGGCACTGGCAGAAATTGGCTTCTATATACAAAGAACAGAGAACCTTGCTCAAGTTTGGCGCTTAATGGCTGAACCGAAGAGAAAAAAAGGCGCTCCTTTGGCTCGTTGGCTCGAACTTAACAAAGAAAGCGAAGGCGATTTCGTTGTGAATGTTTCGCCACTAGAGGTAGGTTGGCAACTGGATCAACAAATCTGGAGCCGCTGTGTGGGTGCCGTATTAGTATCTGCGACCATGAGGGCGCTCAACTCTTTCAGCTTTTTCTGTCATCAAGCCGGTATCAGCCAAAAAGCAGAAGATGGCGTACAGTTTTTGGCTTTGGCATCACCGTTTGATTACCAGAATCAAGCTGAGCTGATCGTTCCGGCAATGAAGTACGAACCACAAGCACCTCAGTTTACCGAATATCTTATTGAAATTTTGCCTAAGGTAATAGAAGACAAAAAAGCCAATCTCGTTCTATTCTCTTCTTACTGGCAAATGAACAAAGTTGCAGAGGCTTTAACAACAGATTTCGTTAAAAAGTCGTGGGCATTGCAGGTTCAAGGCGATACTTCACGAACTGAAATTCTAAAAAAACATAAAAAGCTAATAGACCAAGGTAAAACCAGCGTTCTTTTTGGAACTGGCAGCTTTTCTGAAGGTCTTGATCTACCGGGTGAGCTTCTTGAAAACCTCGTTATTACCAAGATTCCTTTTGGTGTTCCTACCTCTCCCGTAGAGCAAGCACATTCAGAATATATTGAATCACGCGGTGGTAACCCTTTTATGCAGATTACTGTTCCAGATGCGAGTAAAAAGCTTATTCAATCTGTGGGTAGACTACTGCGTAAGGAAAGAGATTCTGGTAAAGTCACGATCCTTGATAGACGCATAGTAACGAAGCGATACGGAAAGTCCCTACTCGATTCACTACCGCCTTTTAAAAGAACAATAAAATACTAATATCCCCTGCCCTTGAGGTAGTTATGGGCCTTCATCGCTAGGCCCTTGCATTCACAACCCAACATGACTAATCCATAGATTTTTCATGTGGCTGCCCTATCAGCCGATAACGAGAACACTAGCTATTTATGGAAATGATTGAGCCAACCATGTTGGTCATACTTGCTCTGGTTGCATTTGCAGCAGGCTTTATTGATGCTGTCGCAGGTGGCGGAGGGATGTTAACCGTTCCAGCTTTACTGTCACTTGGTTTACCGCCACACATCGCATTGGGTACTAACAAGCTTGCAGCAACCTTCGCTTCATCTACAGCTGCATTCACTTACTACCGTAAAAAGCTGTTCAAGCCTGAGTGTTGGGTCAATGCATTCATATCTACTTTAATAGGTGCGACCATCGGCACACTCACTGTTGATGCCATTAGCACCGAGTGGTTAGAGAAGGTATTGCCGTTAGTCATTCTTGCCGCAGCGGTCTATACCATTTTTCATAAGACTCCAGATGTGAGCCATAATGTGTCTCCTAAGCCATGCCCTGTGCTTAAGAGAAAACAAAAGTACCAAGGATTCATTCTTGGCTTTTATGATGGGGTTGCTGGCCCAGGAACTGGCGCGTTTTGGACGGTAAGCTCTATGGCGCTTTATCGCTTAAACATCTTACTTGCCTCTGGTCTATCCAAAGCCATGAACTTTACCAGTAACTTTACCTCTTTGGTGACCTTCGCGATTCTTGGTCATATTGATTGGGTTCTAGGTTTAACCATGGGCCTTTGTTTGATGGCCGGTGCATTTGTTGGCGCTCACTCTGCTATTCGGTTCGGTGCTACATTTATAAGACCTGTGTTTGTTACAGTTGTAAGCGTACTTGCAATTAAACTGGCATACGAAGCTTGGTTTGTGAACTTATAGGCAGTAGCCAACGGGAAGTGAAATGAATCAATTTTCAAAGCTAAAAAGTGTTATTGATACCTTGATTGGCCATTGCTCGCAGGTTGACAAATCTCGAGGGGCTTATCATCAAGCCTTGTTTGACCGAGCCTTATTTAAATGCGGCGCCTCTGTTTTGCTTCCCTATGCACTTGAAACTCAGGCAACGTACCGCACCATTGTACGTGAACAAACCTCAAATCAACTGACCGCGTCCAGAGCCAACTACCTGACAGAAAAGCTGACCAATCAGATTGCAGCAATCCAAAGAGAGTTAGCCAACCACGATTTACGCTTGGACCGAAAAAGCAAGTCAGGGAAAACCCTGAACGACCTATACAACGAACTCGCCCAGCACCAAGACTGGCAAAAGCGATTGGTCGATTTAGTACGAGTACGAAAGTTAACGTTTGATTCTGCGCCTCGCCACAGTAAGAAAAAAGCGGAAGAGGCTTGGCAGTTAGCAAAAGAGCGATTAGAACGCTGTGAAGACTCAATGAAAAATATTGAGAGACTGATTAACTTAGAGAACCCTAAGCGAAATGAACACTGATAACACACCATCACCACTGGATAACGCACCAGAAGAAGTTAAGTTAGCTGTCGACCTGATCTATCTGCTCGAAAGCAACGAAATCGATCCAAAAGTCGCGTTAGAAGCAATCAAAATTGTCCAGCAAGATTTACAAGCCAAACTAGCATCTAGCATCTAGCATCTAGCATCTAGCATAAAAATATACAGGATTCACATGTACCAACTCAGCTTTTCTATGCCCGAGTTTCTTGAAAACTACTGGCATAAAAAACCAACCATCTTAAAGGGTGGCTTCCAAAACTTCGTCGACCCAATTTCGCCGGAAGAACTTGCTGGTTTATCGATGGAAGAAGAAGTGGATTCTCGCTTTGTCTCTAACCTCGACAATCAGTGGACTGCAGAACACGGCCCATTCTCTGAAGAAAAGTTTGGCGAATTAACCGAAACTCATTGGCAACTGATCGTTCAAGCAGCGAACCACTGGCACCAAGGCGCAAATCAGCTGACTGAGGCGTTCCAAGCGTTACCAAACTGGTTATTCGACGATCTCATGATCTGCTACTCAGCACCTGAAGGCGGCGTAGGCCCACATATTGATCAATACGATGTCTTCATCATTCAAGGTCAAGGCAAACGTCAATGGAAGGTTGGCGCTAAAGATGTTGGCCAATACAAAGAGACTGTTCAAGCGTCTGCACTTCGTCAAATTGAAGGTTTTGACCCAATCATTGATGAAACTTTAGAGCCGGGCGATATCCTTTATATCCCACCAGGTTTCCCACATGAAGGGAGCACGTTAGAGCCGTCAATGAGCTACTCTATTGGCTACCGCTCGCCTAAAGAACAAGAACTGATCAGCAACTTTGCCGATTTTGTGCTTGCTCATGATATGGGTGACGTACACCTGCACGATCCAGAATTCAAAATGCAAGAAGGCTACGGAAAAATTCGTTCATCGGATTTAAGCAATCTCACAGACATGTTGAAATCTGCACTAGAGCAACCTGAAACCATCAGTGAATTCATGGGTTGTCTGCTAAGCCAATCACGCCACCAGCTTGATATCGTTGCTCCAGAGCCACTATGGACTCAAGAAGAGATCGCTCAACACTTAGAGTCTGAAGGTGAGATTCACCGAGTATCAGGCTTAAAGGCGCTCTACCACGAAAATGAAAGCAACACTGCTTACATCAATGGCGAAGTGGTTAAGGTTGATGAAGCGGATTCTTCGTTACTCAACATACTTTGCGATGAGACGATGATTACCTCGGCTACTGCCCTATCTCCTTCGGGCGTAACTGTCGTGACTGAATTGGTCAACAAAGGCTACTGGTTTATCGAAGAGTAAGCAGCGTCAACCGCTGGTTATTGCCTAGCCTCTAAATAAACAATTAAAAAAGGGACAAATGAAATCTTCATTTGTCCCTTTTTCTATTCAAGAACTGGTTAAGGCTTAATGCTTATACCTTGAACTGATTGACCAACTTCTGTTGTTGTTGAGACAGTTGGTCAATTTCATTGCCGACTTGCTCAGAAGCCGCGGCTTGCTCCAAGATCTTCGCACTCAAATCGCGAATATTAACCACGCTTTGATTTACTTCACCGGAAACCGATTGTTGCTCTTCGGCTGCTCGAACGATCTGACTGTTCATATCACTGATCGCCTCAATAGAAGTAAAGATCGACCCCAGATCTTCAACTGCTTTCTGAACGTGTAGTGCTGTATCGTTAGCTAGGATATTGCCTTCTTGTATTGCTTCAACGACATCTTGAGTTCCAGCATGAACCTTGTCGATCACCGCTCTGATCTCACCAACCGATGACTGGGTGCGACTTGCGAGGTTTCTTACCTCATCCGCAACAACCGCAAAGCCACGACCTTGTTCGCCAGCACGAGCCGCTTCAATCGCCGCATTCAATGCCAGTAAGTTAGTTTGCTCAGAGATCCCTTCAATCACACTTAAGATCTCTGTGATGTTTCCGTTATTTTTTGCCAATTCTTCAACAATAGGAACAGCACTCGACATACGCTCCACCAGCTTTCTCATTTCACCGGCTGAAAGTTCGATGACTTGTTGCCCTTGTTGAGCAGAACGATTCGCTTCGCACGCTGCATCAACGGCCACTTCTGCATTTTGTACCACTAAGCCCGCAGTTTGAGTCATCTCTTCGGCCGCTGTCGCCACAAGATCGACTTCTTTAAATTGAGATTCACTGCTTTCTCTGGTGCTTGATGCCGATGCTTTAGCCTGGCTTGTCGTACTCACCACTTGTTCTGTGGTGTGAATGACTTCTTTGATTGTGTGTTGCAGCTTATCTAGGAACAGGTTAAATCCTTTTGACAACTGACCGATTTCATCTTGAGACTTCACTTCCAAACGTTGGGTCAAGTCACCTTCACCAGAAGCGATGTCATTAAGTCGCTCGACCACTTGTCGAATAGGCTTCACAATTGAAAGGGAAGCAAATGCGATAATGGCTAAACCGAACAAAATGAACACAGTACCGGCAATGACTTCCGTCTTGATGCCTTCACTTAGCTTAGTACTAATGATGGAATCCAATTTGTTGGCATCAGCGACGACGCTCTCTCTTGGAATCTCGAACAACACCCCCCAAGTTTGGTTAGCTGCAACAACAGGTGCAAAGGCAAGTAACCACTCACCGTTCTCGCTCCATTGCGTTGTCACTTCACCACCAAAGATAAAGTCGGTCATTAAATCACTGTTTGTATTGCCACTTTGGAAAGTTGAACCGACTGCAATGCTTGAATCATCAGAAGCGATGACCGAACCATCTAGACTAACCACGTAAGCTTTACCCGCACCGTTAAACAAGCTCTGGTCAGATTGAGTAATCACACTCGTTAAACCATCAAGTCTTAGATCAATACCAAGAAAACCAATAGCAACGTCGTCAACCAAAATAGGGACTGAAATAGAGGACGTAAGTAGTGCTACACCACCGCTGTTCACGACTCTCGGCGTACTAATACACGTTTGCCCTGAAGACAAAGGACAGTAAAAACGTTCGCTATTGCTGTCATCATTCAAGATAGATTCTGAAAGAACGTTCGCTAGAACATTTTCACCGTTATCTGCCACCTTCCAGTAAGGAGCAAAACGACCTTTTTCGTTAGAACCAACATAATCAGCATCGACATAATTCGTATCTTCACTATCGAGCAAGTCAGGCTTGAAAACTAGATACGCTCCTTGAATAGAGTCGAAGTTTAAAACCGAGCGACGAACCATTTCATCCAAGGCGGTACGAAGCTCTTCACTTGGTGTAAAGTTTTCGTCTGCATTGTTTTTTAGAAACTGAGCACTGGCCGCAAGCATTTCTGCGCGGTAAATAGCTTCGTCTACATAACGTTGAGTTTCTTGAGCATTAAGCTGAGAAACAGACGCCAGCAGCTGCTGAGTTTTATTGATAACTGATTCTGAACTTTGAGATTTGATGACTTGTTGATTGCTCGTTGCGTTGTAGATCGAGAAACCAATAAGAGACAGTGACGTAATGATTAAACAACAACCTGCTAAGAGGGTTATTTTCCACTGTACCGATAGAGAGCGCATTTAATATCCTTATTTAAGCCAAAAGACTTCCATAACCATAACTATCACATCGACAACGAATTGCTGTACACAATGTAAATGAGTTAGACGAATAGCTTAGCGGATAATTACAGCACAAATTGCTTACATATAAAACGAAAGTTTATACAAATGTTAATAGAGCGTGTTTTCTTCCTTTTTTCTGTGATTTCAAATGATGTACTCATATAATCATTAGCTGTGTTGCTTAGGTTTTAGCGCTTTGGACATAGCCAGAACATCGATATTTAAAGGAAGCCCACTCCACCCTCTCCCTCTTTAAAATGCAGTAACTTCGGATTAGTTTTTATAATCCAAGTTATAGATTTTTATCTTGCTCAACTTCACACTTTTTGATTGCTAAGCCCGCAATCAAGATCTAATATCTCGCGCCTAGATTCCCTGAACACTTTATTCATTTGGCTCTCCTTTAATGGAGCGCTAAGGCTTTTTACGTCTTAATTTTTGGAGAGATACGCAAATGTCCGCCTCGTTTCCATTAGCGAAACTTACCTTTTTAATCGCTATTCTGACTGCCGTAGGTCAAATGACTCAAACGATGTACGTGCCTTCTATCGGTCATATGGCAGGTGAGTTCTTAGTTTCGGCATCTTCGCTGCAGGCAGTGATGGCGTGTTACTTGATCCCTTATGGTCTGTCGCAATTTGTTTACGGCCCACTTTCAGATCGCCTAGGTCGTAAACCGATCATCGTGATTGGTTTGATCATCTACATCATAGGTACTTTGGTAGCCTTATTCGCTCATGAGTATCAATGGTTCCTAGCGGGTAGCTTTATCCAAGGCTTAGGCATTGGTTGTGGCGGTGCGATGTCTCGAACATTGACTCGTGACTGTTTTGAAGGCGCAGAACTGCACCGTGCAAATAGCTTAATCAGCATGTGTGTGATTTTCTCACCATTGATGGCTCCTGTTTTGGGCGGTTACTTAACAGAAGCTTTCGGTTGGCGTTCTAGCTACTTGTTCCTCGCGCTGTTTGGTATCGCGGTTGTGATCACCATGATGACGAGCATGATGGAAACTCTGCCAAAAGAACGACGCAAAAATGAGTCTGTTGTAAACAGCTACAAATTCGTTCTGTCTGACAAACGCTTCCAAGGTTTCCTACTAGTTCTAGTAGCAACATTCGCGGGGGTCGCAGTATTTGAAGCCGCGGCTGGTGTATTACTTGGTGGCGTACTGGGTTTACCTGCAACCACAGTCAGCTTGTTGTTTGTTTTGCCTATTCCGGGTTACTTAGTGGGTGCTGGTCTATCGAGTTACATCGCACAACGTCGCTCTGAGCGTCGCGCACTGAATGTTGGCCTAGTGTCGATCTTAGTCGGTTCAGCCGTGGTGCTGATACCGGGTCTGTTTGGTCAAACAACAGCATTAACTTTGATTGGCGGTGCAACCATTTACTTCTTGGGCGCTGGTATCTTATTCCCAGCAGCAACAACGGGAGCACTTTCGCCATTCCCATACCACGCAGGTACAGGAGGCGCGATCTTAGGGGGTATGCAGAACCTAGGTGCTGGTATCGCAACACTATTGGCATCGTTCTTCCCAGCTCAAGATCAACTGCCGCTCGGTTGCCTGATGATTGCTATGTCATTTATCGTGATGCTTGGTTTACGTTGGGTCAATCGCAAGCCTGACCACTCAAACGAAATGCCATTGGCTATCTAAAGTAAAGCTCGAATCCAGCCCAAACGAAGAAAAGGGACATACTGATAAGTGTGTCCCTTTTTTGTTGCCCGTTTTCCCTCACCTCACGCCTTCCTAAATTTCATTTAACATTACTTTGATTTTTTGAAAACAATAACAGACACTTACGTTGAAAGTGCATATCCAGAATCCAATTATAAATAACATCACTGGAAGAAAACTAACCACTAACTAAAGGATGCTGGCATTAAAACGAGTAAGGTGCACACTAAGGATCTACAGATGCGTTTCGCTTTAACCACATTAGCCGTATCAATAGCGCTTGTCGCCGGATGCAGCAATCAAGGAATAACAACCATGAAACACTACTCTCCATCGCAACTCGTCGCTCAGCAGACACAAGCACCCGTTGCTAAGAAAGTCCCTCACGCAATGACGATTCATGGTGACTCCCGAATCGATGATTACTACTGGATGCGCGATGATGCACGCCAAGATCTAGAGATTTTGCAACAGCTTGAGCAAGAGAATCAGTACGCAGATACAGTGTTAAAACATACAGAAGCAGCACAAAAACAATTATTTCAAGAGATCAAAGGCCGAATCGCAAAAGACGACAATTCGGTACCGGTTCGCAAAGGCAGTTACTACTACTCGAATAAGGTCACAGGCGACAACGAATACCCAGTTCACCTGCGTGAAAAAAACTTTTTAGGCACAGACAAGCAAGTCATCTTAGATGTTAACGAGCTAGCAAAAGAGCATGAATTCTTCAGTATTGGTGGCTTAACGATCAGCCCAGACGAAAACTTGTTGGCCTATGGCGAAGATACGCTGAGCCGACGAATTTACACCATCAAGATCAAAGACCTCACAACAGGTGAATACCTAAAAGATGAAATTGAAGGCGCTTCAAGTGCTATCGCGTGGCAAAACGACAACCAAGCCTTCTACTACATCAAAAAAGATCCACAAACATTGCTAGGTTATCAAGTTTACCGCCACGTTTTAGGCAGCGCTCAAGCAAGCGATCAGTTAATCTACGAAGAGACCGATAGTGCTTACTACACCTCTTTGAGTAAAAGCAAAGATGGTGAACAGGTCTACATTTGGCATTCGAGCACAGAAACCAGCGGTGTCTCAGTCATCGATGCCAACAACCCAAAGGCTACAGCTGAGGCTTTCTACCCAAAAGAGACCGGCATAGAGTACAGCATCGCTAAGCTAGGTGATTGGTATTACATCTACACCAACTACCAAGCGGTCAATTTCCGTTTAATGAAAGTCACAGCTGAAGAGATGCATGATCGCTCAAAATGGGTCGATGTCATCCCAGCAGACGATAATACTCAGCTTGTAGATTTCGAGTTGTTTGATGACCATCTTGTCTACGAGCAACGCGCGGATGGCTTGTCTACAGTGAAAGTTCGCCAACTCTCAACAGGCCACGAGTTTCCACTTGAATTTAACGACACCGCATTTGCCGCTTACCTAACGAGTAACTATGAATTAGATAACGCAAAAGTTCGTATCTATTACAGCAGCTTAACCACGCCAGGTACTTACTATGATTTCGACCTAAGTACAGGTGAATCCGAGCTCATGAAGCAAACACCCGTATTAGGTGATTTCGAAGCGGATAACTACCAATCAGAGCGAATCATGATTACGGCTCGCGATGGTAAGCAAGTTCCTGTCTCTTTGGTTTATCGTAAAGACTTATTTAAGAAAGACGGCACTAACCCAATCTACCAATACGGCTATGGGTCTTACGGCTCTACGATTGAACCTACCTTCAGCTCAACTCGCCTAAGCCTACTGGATAGAGGTTTTGTTTATGCCATCGCACATGTCCGCGGTTCAGAAATGCTTGGTCGCCCTTGGTATGAAGATGGCAAAAAACTGACCAAACAAAACACGTTCAACGACTTTATTGATGTAACCAAAGAGCTTGTTGAAGAAGGCTACGGCGCGAAAGATAAAGTGTTCGCCGTTGGGGGGTCTGCTGGCGGTCTATTGATGGGAGCAATCATCAACCAAGCACCAGAACTGTACCGTGGTATTGGTGCACATGTTCCGTTTGTAGACATTGTGACAACCATGCTCGATGAATCGATCCCTCTAACCACCAATGAGTATGACGAATGGGGTAACCCGAACGATAAAGCCTACTACGATTACATGCTGGGGTACTCACCGTACGACAACATTAAGGTACAAAACTACCCGAACATGTTGGTAACGACAGGCCTGCATGACTCACAGGTGCAGTACTTTGAGCCAATGAAATGGGTTGCGAAGCTGCGTGAAATGAAAACAGACAACAACGTATTGCTGTTCAAAACCGATATGGAAGCCGGTCACGGTGGCGCTTCTGGCCGATTTAAACGATTAAAAGAAGACGCACTTGAATACGCGTTCTTTTTGGATTTACTTAAGACTCAATAGATTCTACGTAACTGTAAGTATTCACATCATTTAATGTCGCCATTTTGTCTCTACAAAGTGGCGACAGAAATTATTAAGCATGGTTAAATACGATGAACCATGAAATCCACCAAATCAAAAACCTTTAAAAACAAGCAGTGACAAAGGTTTACGAGAGGTATAAAAACAAATGAAAGTAATTAGCTTCAACATCAACGGTCTTAGAGCCCGCCTTCACCAACTGCAAGCTATTATCGACAAACACCAACCCGACGTGATTGGTCTGCAAGAGATAAAAGTGCACGATGAAGCCTTCCCAATTGCTGATGTTGAAGCAATGGGCTATAAGGTTTACTTCCACGGTCAAAAAGCCCACTACGGTGTGGCAATGTTGTGTAAGCAAGAGCCTATTTCTGTGCAGAAGGGTTTCCCAACAGATAATGAAGACCATCAAAAACGCATGATCATGGCGACGTTTGAAGATGAAGATGGTGAAAAGGTTACCGTGCTAAATGGCTACTTCCCTCAAGGGGATAACATCAAGCATGAAACAAAATACCCGTACAAACGCCAGTTCTATAAAGACTTAATGACTTACTTAAACGATTATCACAACAAAGATGAGCAAGTGATTGTGATGGGCGACATTAATATCAGCCCTATCGACGCAGACATCGGCATTGGTGAACCTAATGCGAAACGTTGGTTAAAAACAGGTAAATGCTCTTTCCAACCAGAAGAGCGAGAATGGTTGAAAACATTGATGGACTGGGGCTTTGTAGACAGCTTCCGCTTGCTGCACCCTGAAGTGAATGATCAATACTCGTGGTTTGATTACCGCTCAAAAGGCTTCGTAGACAACCGCGGCCTGCGTATTGATGTAGTCCTAGCGACTCAAAAGCTTGCCGATAAGTGTACTGAAGCTGGCATCGATTACGAGCTACGCGGCATTGAAAAACCGTCAGATCACGCTCCGATTTGGTCGACGTTTAAATAAAATCCAAATTAAATTTCAAATCAAAAATGCACAAGCTTTTGTTTAGCTTGTGCATTTTTTTTACTTAGCTCAAATCCACTCAAAAAGCTTGAGATAGTTCACATTCTCGTCACTGCCCATCTATACTATTTGGACAACCAATGGAGAGAGTTTTGTATGGACGCAAAGCCTTGGGCCGGTATAAATCCAATTAATCTGCGTAGTTTACTTCCGATGATGGTGGTCAGCGGAGCGATCAGCGTATTGATGTTAGTCGTTCCCTTATTCAGCCTTCAAGTGTTTGATCGAGTCCTCTCAAGTCAAAGTTTAGATACGCTTCTATTCTTGGCTTTCATTGCTGTGTTCCTACTTACAGCCCAAGCGTTCCTTGACGCGTCTAGAGCCAAGTATGCACAAAAGAAAGCGATCAAATTTGAATTTATCGCGTCTCAGCAGCTATTTGAACAAACCTCCTTCTCATCGAAATCAAAAGAAAAACATCTGTTCAACGATATAAGTGAGGTAAAGAGCCTACTCTCTTCTCCAGCCTACTTTGTCATGTTTGATCTGCCATTCACTCCCCTTTTTCTTATTATTATGTTTGCGATTCATCCATATATAGGAATAGTCGGTGTGGGTGCCGTTGTTTTTATTCTCATGACAACATTGCTTTCTCATTGGGTTAAATCTAAGCACTTTAAAACCACTTACTTAAGCCAGCTCGCAACACAAAGAAAAAACGACGAGTGCTTTCAAAAACACGCCACGATCTTTAGCCAACATCAACAACAAGGTTTAAGTCAGACCTACCAAGAAATATTGGCGGAGAAGAGCTGGTCTCGAAGCCATTTAGATCAAGCCGCCTGTTCACTGAGTGCATTTTCTCGTTACATACGTATGGTCCTTCAACTCATCATCATGGCTGTCGGAGCAAGTCTAGTCATTCAAAATGCCATGTCTGCTGGTGGAATGATTGCGGGTTCAATCCTAATGGCGAGAGCACTCCAGCCAATTGAGATGCTCTCTAGTGGTATTCAAGCATGGAAAACTGGTTTGGATGCAAACAAACGCTTAGCTAAGGAATTTGCTTCTCATACTAAACATACCGAGCGAACCGAGTTGGAAACAATTAAAGGTGATCTGGTCATCGACAACGTCACATGGTTCGCGTCTGAAAAACTTAACAAGCCGACTCTTAATGGTTTGAAGCTAAGACTGGAATCAGGAAATCGAGTCGCATTGATAGGCCCTAGCGGGTCAGGTAAGTCTTCCATCTGCAAAATGATCACTAACGGCATATCGCCCTCAAAAGGTGGCATTTCTATCGATGGACTCAATGTTGAGTTGTGGAATCTGAATCAGTTCAAACACACCGTCGGTTATGTTCCTCAGCACATCGACTTTTTACATGGCACTGTCAAACAAAATATCGCCCGATTTGATTCCAACGTTACGGATAGCCAAATCGTCAGATCCGCTATTCAAGCCGGTGTGCATGATGCTGTTGTCGCCTTACCGAATGGATATGAAACGATTATCGGTTCTTTTGGTCATCAGTTATCTGGTGGACAAGCCCAGAAACTTGCCATCGCAAGAGCATTAGTTTTCTCACCTAAGCTACTCGTGCTTGATGAGCCTGATTCCCATCTCGACAAAGAAGGCGAAGAGTTTCTTGTTTCGCTATTACAATTGGCGAAAGAGAAATCCATTTCTGTCGTGATGGTAACGCATAACCCAAGCTTACTCAGACATGTCGATTGGGTTGTTGAATTGAAAAACGGCCAGATAACGCAAGCAGGCGAAGCGAGTAAAGTTGTCCGGTCGCTCTTCAATGTCGCTTCCTCGGAGGTGTCGAATGGCTAGTATTCATCATGACGATAAAGGTATTCACTTCGACGATGGTAGAAAACTGATCTTTTCTACATTCAAAATACAGGTGTTCATCTGGTTAGTTCTTGTGACTACTCTTGGTGGCTTTGCTGCTTGGGCATACCTAGCCCCGCTTTCTTCTGCTGCCATTGCGCCAGGCGTGATTATCGTAGAATCAAAGCGAAAACCCATTCAGCACTTAGAAGGCGGGATTGTAGAAATCGTCCATGTTTCTGACGGCGACCATGTTCAAAAAGACGAACTGCTCATCACGTTAAGTCACACACAAGCTCAAGCATCGCTTCTAAGGCTAAGAGCTCAGTGGCAAAGTGATTTAGCGCGGCTGAACCGCTTACAATCAGAGTTAGCGAGTCATCAAGAAATTCAATTTGATATGAGATTACTCTCCCTCATGAGCGACCCAAACGTATCAAGCTTACTTGATACGCAGAGTAAGCTTTTCAGCAAAAGACAATCGTTAAAATCCGGTGAATCCGATGTGTTACAGCAAAAAGTCGAGCAATCAAAACTTGATCTGCAAGGCTTCCAACAACGATTCTTAGCCGGAAACCGAAGCCTGAAGTATTTAGAAGAACAGGTACAAATGCACCAAGATTTGCTTGTTTCCGGTAACACATCCAAATCTCGGTTATTGGATTTACAGCGAGAACGCTCTCAATTACAAGGTAACGTTGCTGACCTCAAAGCTAGGATTGGCCACGCCAAACGCACCATCGCCGAAGCGAAATTAGAGCTGATTAACGCCGATTATACTTACGCCAAAACGCTCGGCGAAGAGATACAAGATTTAGAAAGAAAGCTGAATGAAACCAGAGAGGCGATGGTCAATGCTCAAGATATTCTTACCCGGGTTGAAATAAGAGCACCTCAAAGTGGTGTGGTGGTTGGACTTAATGTGGTCTCCGAAAATGCCATCGTTCCACCCGGTGAAACCTTGATGGAATTGGTTCCGCAAAATGACGAGTTGATTGTAGAAGCGTTAGTGAAGCCAGAAGACATCGAAGCCTTACGAATTGGCTTGGATACCCAAGTAAGACTGACTGCATACAGTTTCCGTAAAACACCACCGATTCGTGGAAAATTAGTCCATATTTCGGCTGACCGCATTAGCGATCAAGCTACAGGATCTTCTGCTTACTTAGCGAGAGTATCGTTAGATAAGTCTGAGCTAGAAGCATTAGAAAACATCTCATTGTATCCGGGCATGCCCGCAGAAGTGATGATATTACTTGAGCAACAAACACCGCTCGAGTATCTACTCAACCCACTCTCTGTGAGCGCCTATAAGGCAATGAGAGAAATTTAACCAAGCGCACAAAGAAGATAAAGCCAAACTCATCGTGAGGTGAGGACGGAAAGCTCCAGATCTCAGGGATGAAGCCGAGATGGCTGGGCTGCCTCTATGTATCGAATGATATGTGAGGAAAAAACGATGGCAGAAGTAACCAATACAGCAGCAGGACTGAAAAGTAATGGTAGCAATGATACCAATATACTAGTAGATGGTCCTAACCTCCCCACCCCAGAATCTAGAGATGTCAACAATGACCTTTCTAACCTCAGCGGCGATAACCTCGAAGTACGAGCCGGTAAAGGCGACGACATTGTGCATGCCGGCAGCGGCGATGACTTTATCGCTGCTGGACGTGGATCGGACACAATTAAAGCAGGTGCCGGAAACGATGTGGTTGAAGCTTGGAATCATTCGCTCAATGCTGGTGATGAAGCCGGCGTTAACCGCGATTTAAGCGCGGCACGCGATAAAGATTTAGAAGCGCTAGGAGAAGAGTGTGTTGACGACATTGTGGTTGCAGGTGCCGGTGATGATTATGTTGAAGGCGGTGCGAACAATGACATTATTTATGGTGACAGAGGCGCTGGTGCAGAATTTGGCGAAAACCTAATCAGCGATGGTGATTTTGAAGCTTTTGACCTTGGCAATACATGGGGAACAGCGCCAAGCGCCGGTGCATGGAACGCCGAGGTTGGCAGTATCGAGATTCAAGAACAACTGCATGGCGGTGTCCCAGCTGATGGTTACGGGACTGATATCGCCAGTGGTCACTTCCTAGAATTAGACTCGCATGGCGCGAATTCAAATTCAACCGTCTCCCAAACATTTACGGTCGATGACGACGGTATATATCAACTCGATTTTTCCTACGCTTTCCGTAATAAAGGAGGCGATAGCACCACCGCTCCTTTCACAGTCCAAATAATGGCGGGCACCGACGTTGTATTCGAGAAGTCTTTCCAAGACATTGACGGCGTCGATGATGATTGGGATCTGTTTAGCGAAGATGTCGATCTCTCTTCAGGAAATTACTCACTCAATTTTATTGCCGACGGCGCAGAAGACACCTTTGGGGCTCTGATTGATAATGTGTCATTGAAGCAGGTACTGCATAACGATGTGCTCATTGGTGATAACGGGCCAGACGCTGCAAATGAAGGCGCCGCTGGGAACGACTTGATTCGAGGCGGTAAAGGGAATGACGTAATTATCGGCGATAACTTTGAAGCGCTGTCGTTTAACGAAGGAACCGGCGAGTTTGAATTAGCGGAGCCAACGACATCCGTCGACCTATCAGCAAATTCAACCGCCTACAACGCTGATGGTTCTGTCGGCACCGTTGATACAGGTAATGCAAGCTCTGGCGGTACAGGTTATGGGGTAGATGGCGCAGCAGAGGCTGGCGTGCTTGCTCAAATTGGCTTCAGCTACGACGGCGTTACCGGTGAAGGTGCATCAGAGATGTTTTCCGTCAGCTTAGACGAACATACAATGATTGCTAAAGTCGGCATTTCCAACCTCTACTTAAATGAAGGCGACAATGGCGTAGATGAGGCAGGCCATTGGGCAGCATATCGGGAAGGTATTCTGGTCGCTGAGGGCGATTTCATTGCGAGCGATTTAGCGGATGGCAATAACAACAGCGGTTATCTAAACATCGGTCCTGATGACACTGGCTTTAAAGCCTTTGATGAACTTCAGTTTACTGCCGTTGGTCCTGCATTTGACAAAAACGGAGACGCTAATGCCGATTCAAGTGACTACTACGTCACTTCTGTTACCACCGATGGCCTAACGGGTGACGGAACCGATATATTGCGCGGTGGTCGTGGGGACGATGTCATTCTTGGTGGTGACAACGCCAAAGGTGGCATACCTGAACTCGATCCTGAGACGGGTTACTACGATGTAAGTAGCTTCAGAGGGACTATTGACGTCACTATGGAAGGCACCGAAGCGGGCTTCGAAAATTCGTTTGGTTACTTCACAAAAGACAGTGAAGGCAATGTAAACGCTGAAGTCATTTGGGGGAATGTGAAAGATCACCTTCCAAACTCTGAAGCTGGCAACAGCTTTAGTCTCGATTTGGGGCACTGTGATGATTGCGTTGATACGCTCGGGTTCTTCATTATCCCAGATGGCGGGAATGACGGTTTCGTCTCAGGCGAAAGTATCGCAATTGACTTAAACACTCAACAAGCGACCAGCTCTAACAATAGTGACCACCCCTTCTTGCTGGGCGTACAAGATTTAGTCGGTAGTAACGGCAACCTTACCTTAGATGTTAGCGGCATTAACAACTTCAATCCGGGTACAGAACTCGGAAATCAGTTCTGGAATGACAACCCTGGCGGTGATGGTGACTTCGATGATGTGGTAACCACCGTTGAAATCGACGACCAACCAGAGCAATTGTTTGGTGGTAAAGGCGATGATTGGCTTGATGGCGGAGACGGAATCGACCATATCAAAGGCGGTAAAGGCGATGACATCATCATTGGTGGTGGTGGTGCAGACGAAATCCGTGCTGGTAAAGGCAACGATACAGTAGCCTTTGATGCAGAGGATACTCTAATTCATGGTGGTAAAGGGTTCGATGTACTGGTCGCCAATGACCCTGGTGGTGTCGATATCGACATGTCGAAGGGGTCAAACATCAATGGGTTTGAAGCAGTCATAGGGGGAGACTCAGCTAATGACAAACTGACTATTTCTCTAGGTAAAACCTTCAATCAAAACCATGACCTTGATGGTAATAGAGCAAAGAACGACGACCAAGTTGCTGAATTCTTTGCTTTAGGAATTGAAGATATCGACGCAAGTCATCTTCAAGGATTCCAATACCAAACCGCAACATCAGTGACGCTAGACCAAGATATGCAAGATAAACTTGGACTCGATGGAACTGAAACGATTACCGCTTATAGCTTCACCAAAGGAGGCAAAGAAGTCATCATCTACACTGATGCATCCTTTGATGGTGATTTCATTGGCGTTAATGAAGTTTAATTGCTTTTTGAACTAGTAAATCAGAAACAAAGTTAAAGGACTTATTGCTTGTGTAATAAGTCCTTTTTGCTTCAAAGAGCTACTCAACTAATTCCTATACAAACCCTAAATAAGAACGGCGCTCAATGAGCGCCGTTTTGTTAACTGTGTGAATACCGTGCAATTAGCTAAGGGGTCTTAGATAAGCAAGGAAACGCTTCTCTGCGAATTTGAAAATCGCAATGATGATGAACGTTAGTGCCATGTAGAACAGACCTGCCGTTAGGAAAGACTCGAATGGGGCATAGTAACGAGAGTTAACCAAACGAGCTGCACCGGTTAGATCCATAATGGTTACGATACCAGCTACCGCAGAGCCGTGAAGCATGAAGATAACTTCGTTACTGTAAGCCGGTAATGCACGACGTAGAGCACTTGGTAAGATGATACGACGGTAAGTCTTAGGTGTGCTCATGCCGTAAGCTTTTGCTGCTTCCACTTCACCTTTCGGTAAGCCATTAATCGCACCGCGAATGATCTCAGCAGTATAAGCTGACGTGTTAAGGATGAATGCCACCAAAGCACAGAACCACGCGTTTTCCCATAATGTGTCTTTCACTGGGAAGAATTGGTCCATACCGTAGTAAATCAGGTACAGCTGAACCAGTAATGGCGTACCACGGAAGAAATAGATGAATGACCAAGCCGGAGCATTAATCAGCATATTTGGACTGTTACGAGCGATAGCTAGTGGTATGGCGACGAATAAGCCAATGATCAAAGCAACGCAAACCATCCAAGCCGTTGTCCATAAACCACCAAGGTAAATCGGCAGGCTTTCAATTATCAATGAAAAGTCCATAACTACCTCGCGTGGATACTGAATTTACGTTCAACCAGCTTAAGTAAGCCCGTTGAAACACTGGTGAAGAATAAGAAGATAATCGCCACAGTCATGTAGAAAGTGAATGGCATTTTGGTTGAACCCGCCGCCAGTGCACTAACACGTACCATGTCTTCTAGGCCAATAATCGAAACCAGCGCAGTGGTTTTAAGTAATACCAGCCAGTTATTCCCAAAACCCGGTAATGCGTGACGAATCATCTGCGGTAGCAGTATGCGGTGAAACGCCTTTACAGGGCTCATACCATAAGCTTTTGCCGCTTCCATTTCACCGCTGTCGACAGCCATGATGGCACCACGGAACGTTTCTGTCATATAGGCACCGAAAATAAAGCCTATGGTTAAGACACCAGCAACAAATGGGCTGACATCAATATAATCAGGTAAGTAAGCGGTCCATTCGTGGTTAGGATCACTGGATGCAAACCACTCGTTGAGCCACTCGTTGATGGAATACAAACTGTTGTTTAAAAGGATTTGTCCACCAAAGAAAATCAGCATCATCAGTACGAGATCTGGAATGCCTCGAATGACGGTTGTGTAGAGGGTTGCAATAGCACGAGCCCAGCGATAAGGCGCGAGTTTTGCTAAGGCACCTAGCATACCAAGAACCATAGCTAAAATTAGCGACAGCAAGGCAACTTCGATTGTGAGCACCGCCCCTTTCAGGATCGACGCTTCATATCCTTGTAAATCAAACATAATGGATTCCAACAGAACTGCGAAAAAGTTGGTAAGACAGGGAGAGGAGAACCTCTCCCTTAAGAATTGACGCTAAAGATTACTGACCGTATACGTCGTAGTTGAAGTATTTAGCCGCGATATCTTGGTAGATGCCTTTTTCACGTAGTGAAAGGATTGCCGCATCTAATTGCTTAGTCAGATCTTTGTCTTGCTTACGAACAGCAATACCCATACCTTCACCGAACCACTTAGGATCCGTTAGAGAGGGGCCAACAAACTCGTAGTCTTCACCACCAGCTTTGTTCAGCACGCCTTCTTCTAGAGCAGATGCATCACCTAGTACAGCAGCAACACGACCGTTTGCTAGATCAAGGTAAGCTTCGTCGAATGAACCGTAACGAACGATCTCTACTGTATCGCCGTAGTTGTCTGTTAGGTATTTATCGTGAGTTGTTGCACGTTGAACTGCAATCTTTTGACCGCTTAGATCATCAAAGTTAAGGCCTGCACCTTTCTTAGCGATGAACTTGTTTGGGATAAGTGCGTATTTACCAGTGAAGTCGATTTTTTTCTTACGCTCTTCCGTGATAGACATTGCCGCGATGATCGCATCATATTTACGAGCAAGTAGAGAAGGAATGATACCATCCCAGTCTTGTGCAACGATCTTACACTGCACCTGCATTTCAGTACAAAGTGCGTTAGCCATATCGACATCGAAGCCTTTCAGTGACCCGTCAGCTTCTGTCCAGCTAAATGGAGGGTAAGCACCTTCAATACCAAAGCGTACTGTTTTCCATTCTTTTGCTTGAGCTACGCCCGTTGCAGCAGTTGCAGCAAGTGCCGCGACTAATAACCACTTTTTCATATCCCTACTCCTGTGATTTAGGTTTTTATGTTTTGCTAGTTTTAATATTGTGTTTGTTGTTGCTTATTAACTTACTTGTTGTGTTTTATTGTTCACACCGTCGCTGTTTACCGTTGGCAACGGCGTTTCAATTCTGATTAGTAAATCGATGAGATAAATTGTTGTAAACGTTCAGATTCAGGTTCCGTAAACAGTTTAGCTGGATCGCCCTGTTCTTCCACTAGACCTTGGTGCAGGAACATCACATGGTTTGATACGTCACGAGCAAAAGCCATTTCATGTGTTACCACAAGCATGGTTCTTCCTTCTTCTGCTAGATCTCGCATTACACCGAGTACTTCCCCTACTAACTCAGGGTCAAGTGCTGATGTTGGCTCATCAAACAGCATCACTTCCGGATCAACCGCTAACGCTCGAGCAATTGCCGCTCGTTGTTGTTGTCCACCGGATAAATGACCTGGGTAGTAATCTTTGCGCTCATACAAGCCTACTTTTTTAAGTAGTAGTTCTGCATTTTCAATCGCTTGAGCTTTAGGTACACCTAATACGTGAACGGGTGCTTCGATAACATTTTCGAGAACGGTCAGGTGAGACCAAAGATTGAAGCCTTGAAAAACCATCGCTAAGCGTGAACGGATACGCTGTACTTGTTTTTCGTTGGCAGGAACAGATACGCCTTGGCGGTTGTTTTTCATTTGAATTAATTCGCCATTAACCCAAATCTCGCCTGCAGTTGGTGTCTCTAAAAGGTTGATACATCTAAGGAAAGTACTTTTACCCGACCCTGAAGATCCGATAATCGATACAACATCGCCTTTATGCGCAGAAAGTGAAATTCCCTTTAAAACTTCATTTTGACCAAACGTTTTGTGTAGATCCTTTATGTCCAGCGCTGGTACATCTTTCATGCGCTTTCTCTCCCAAGTTTGTGAAAATGCAAGGTACTCCGACCTTTTCATGCGATACAAACTAGCACCACACGAAACAACATGCAACAAATTATTAACCTGATAAATTGGAATAAATAGCGATTCACTCTGACTTATTATGCAAAAGGTAGCGTTTTCGCCTCAATTTAATGAATGAGTTCTATCAATAAGCTGCAATTACACCCCTTACATTGTTTAAATAAAGTTAATCAAAATGAGATTCACGTAGCTTGATGTCTCACAAGAAAAACAAATTTTGTGAACTTAGATACGCCGAGATCTGCAAAATATAATCTGCACGCTCAACACTACATACACACCGTAAGGCACAATTATTTTAAGGTTATTACATTGTAAGCATTTCACTCGGAACAGTTGGGAAGCAAGTAATAGTGAAATAACTCAGTAAGAATTGAGTATTGAACTCGAGCCATGACGACAAAGGCTCGAAGAAGATAGGTAAACGTCAATTTGTGAAAACTAATTACACGATTCATCAATGGGAAGTTAATGAATCGCTGCGTTTTGTAGCTTTCTTTCACATATACTCATAAAGTGATCAAGATCAATCACCCTAAAGGGTAAGCTTGTTAGACTCCTCAGCAAAGAATAAGGCATTAAAAATGCCAAACATTTCTTTTAACTTAGCTGCATAAAGCACAGCAAAACCGTGCAACATAATGTTAATGAGTTATAACTAAGAAATAACGCAATTACGCAATTACGCGAACTTATAGAATTCAATTTTAGAATTACTAACAAAAAATATGAGGAATCTATGTCAGACGTTGTCAATAATGCGAACTCTGAAGTAGAAGAGAAAAGCTATAAAGAGCTACACCGTCCTGCTTCTGAATTTGAGAGCCGCTCAGATTATCTAGATCACGAACTTCAAATCATGAAGCCTCGCCGCTTCGGTTTAAACCTTCCAGGTCGTGACTTCCGCTTTGAACTTGAAGATCTTGTTCCTGCACTTGCTGGTACTATTGGTATCATTGCGATGTACTCTGCAGTAATGATGTCGTGGGCTGATGGCCTAACTCAAGCTTGGGATCACGTAAACCTAGGTAAAGACTTCGCAATTGAAGTCGCTCGTGTAGAAATGCTTATTCCTGCACTACTGTTTTGTATCCTTGCTTCTGGTTTCTTTAACCCTAAAGCAAACCTTGCCGGCAACCACGGCCCAATGATCCCTCTTATCGGTACCATCGCTCTCGCTGGTGCTCACCCTCTTGCATTGGCCATCCTGATCGGTGTGTTCGGTCTCATCCTAAGTTTCCTAAAAGGCGGATCTAAACTTGTTAACCTAACTTCTGAAGGTACAGCAGGTGGCTTGCTCATATTCTTAGGCTTAACCGGTACCATGAGCCAAATCAACTCAATTCAAGCATGGGCGGTTGGTCTTCAATCTTCTACTGTTGAAGCGGGTAGCATGGGTTACGTGGGTCTTATCGTTCTTGCTATTACTATTGCTATCTACGCTTTCTTAGCAAAAGTGAACAAGCGTTGGTTAGCTATTCCAGTTTGTGCGTTTACAGGCCTTGCTATTGCATTAGCATTAGGCGCTGGTTTCGATATCGTGTTCGAAACTGAAATGGGCATTCCAAACCTAAACCCAGTTTACTGGTGGGGTTCGACTTCTGAAGGTTGGATGCTTGGCTTGCCAAATGTTGAGCACTTCATCGCTTCGCTACCGTTCGCTATTCTTGCAGTAGCAATGTGGTCACCAGACTTCCTAGGTCACCGTATCTTCCAAGAGCTGAACTACCCTAAACGTTCTGAAAAAGTTCTGATGGACGTAGATGACACAATGACGATGTGTTCTGTTCGTCAAATGGTCGGTACTGCAGTAGGTGGTGGTAACATCACATCTTCTTGGGGTACTTACATGATCCCAGCAGCAATCGCGAAACGTCCAATCCCTGGCGGCGCAATCTTGCTTGGTTCTCTATGTATTATTGTTGCGATTCTTGGTTTCCCGATGGACGTAGCAGTATGGCCACCAGTGATGCGTGTTGCGCTACTTGTAGGTGTATCTCTACCTCTACTTGAAGCAGGTATGCAAATGGTTAAGGATTCAAAAGATTCTCAAGCGGCTGGTATCTGTATCTTTGGTTCAGCGGTTGTTAACCCAGTATTAGCATGGGCACTAACTATGCTTCTTGATAATAATGGTCTAATTGGTGATAAAGAGCGTGCAAAGCGTCTATCATTTGTAGATAAGATTGTTATCCCTGTTGGCGTTTTAGTTATCTGTCTAGTGGCAATGCTTGCAGTTGGTATGCTAGAAGGTCAGTATGGTCTAAAAGCTTGGCTATAATAGTCCTTACTACACAAAAGTAGTATTAGGATTAAAAAAAAGTTTGGGTGGCAACCCCTGCCACTCAAATTTTTTCAACTTTTTTTGGCATTTATTGATTTAGTTTAAGGTTTGCAGAAATTTTTTAGCGTAGTCTTGAATACATAGAGTAAAGACAACATATAAAAGGTAGTGACAATATATATAACCATATGATGCTTATATGCTCATATATATTGTTATTAATAAGAGTGTACTACCCTTACGAGGGGCGCTGGCTCAACAGTGTTAATGTACGTATTTTTTCTACTAAAAAGGTAGGTATGTCATGGCAGAGCAATTTGCTAAAGCTTGGGAAGATTTTGCTGCAGGTGAGTGGCAAAGCGAAGTAAACGTTCGTGATTTCATTCAAAAGAACTACACGCCGTATGAAGGCGACGAGTCTTTCCTAGTTTCTGAGGGTACTGAAGCAACTAACAAGCTTTGGTCTTCGGTAATGGAAGGTATCAAACAGGAAAACGCAACTAAAGCACCTGTAGATTTCGATACTTCTGTTATCTCTACCATTACTGCTCACGATGCAGGTTACATTGAGAAAGATCTTGAGACTATCGTTGGTCTACAAACTGAGAAGCCACTAAAACGTGCAATCATCCCTAACGGTGGTGTGCGTATGGTTGAAGGTTCTTGTAAAGCATACGGTGAAACTCTTGACCCAATGGTTTCAAAAATCTACTCAGAATACCGCAAAACACACAATGCTGGCGTTTTCGATATCTACACTCCTGATATCCTAAAATGTCGTAAGTCTGGTGTTCTGACTGGTCTTCCTGATGCTTACGGCCGTGGTCGTATCATTGGTGACTACCGTCGTGTTGCACTTTACGGTATTGATTTCCTAATGAAAGACAAGCAAGCTCAATTTGCTTCTCTTCAAGAGCAATTCGAAAACGGTGAAAACCTAGCAGAAACAATGCAACTGCGTGAAGAGATCTCTGAGCAACATCGTGCTCTAGGTCAAATCAAGCAAATGGCTGAGAAATACGGTTTCGATATCTCTGAGCCAGCTCAAACTGCTCAAGAAGCTATCCAGTGGACTTACTTCGGCTACCTAGCTGCTGTTAAATCTCAAAACGGTGCTGCAATGTCTCTAGGTCGTACTTCGACTTTCCTAGACATCTACATCGAGCGTGATATCGCTGCTGGCAAAATCACAGAAGACCAAGCACAAGAAATGATCGACCACTTCGTAATGAAGCTGCGTATGGTTCGTTTCCTACGTACTCCTGAGTACGATGAGCTATTCTCTGGCGACCCAATCTGGGCAACAGAGTCTATGGGTGGTATGGGTATCGACGGTCGTACGCTAGTAACGCGTTCGAACTTCCGTTTCCTAAACTCTCTATACACTATGGGTCCTTCTCCAGAGCCAAACATCACTGTTCTTTGGTCTGAGCAACTACCTGACGGCTTCAAACGTTTCTGTGCGAAGGTATCTATCGATACTTCTTCTATCCAGTACGAAAATGATGACCTAATGCGTCCTGACCTTGAGTCTGATGATTACGCTATCGCTTGTTGTGTATCTCCAATGATCGTTGGTAAGCAAATGCAGTTCTTCGGTGCTCGTGCTAACCTTGCGAAAACAATGCTTTACGCAATCAACGGCGGTGTGGACGAAAAACTTAAGATGCAAGTTGGTCCTAAAGAAGCTCCAATGACTGACGCTGTTCTTGATTACGATAAAGTAATGGACCGTCTAGATCACTTCATGGACTGGCTAGCTAAGCAATACGTGACTGCACTAAACAGCATTCACTACATGCACGACAAGTACAGCTACGAAGCGTCTCTAATGGCTCTTCATGACCGTGACGTTCGTCGTACAATGGCTTGTGGTATTGCTGGTCTATCTGTTGCAGCTGACTCACTGTCTGCAATCAAGTTCGCGACTGTTAAACCAATCCGCGACGAAGATGGCATTGCAACTGACTTCGAAATTGAAGGCGATTACCCTAAATACGGTAATAACGACTCTCGTGTAGATGATATTGCTTGTGAACTAGTTTCTACGTTCATGAACAAGATCCGTAAGCTTAAGACTTACCGTAACTCTATCCCTACACAGTCAGTTCTTACTATCACGTCTAACGTGGTTTACGGTAAGAAAACAGGTAACACTCCAGACGGTCGTCGTGCTGGCGCTCCTTTCGCTCCTGGTGCAAACCCAATGCACGGTCGTGATGAGAAAGGCGCTGTAGCTTCACTAACGTCTGTAGGTAAACTACCGTTTGCTGACGCACAAGATGGTATCTCTTACACGTTCTCTATCGTGCCAAACGCACTAGGTAAAGAACAAGACAGCCAACGTGCTAACCTTGCAGGCCTAATGGATGGTTACTTCCACCACGAAGCTGGCATTGAAGGTGGTCAACACCTTAACGTTAACGTTCTTAACCGCGAAACTCTTGAAGACGCAGTTAAGCACCCTGAGAAATACCCTCAGCTAACAATCCGTGTATCTGGTTACGCTGTTCGCTTTAACTCTCTAACTGCAGAGCAACAAGCTGACGTAATCGCACGTACATTTACTGAGTCTCTATAAGCTCACGCTCAATAGACAGTAAATAATATTAGCCTCGCCAATGTGCGGGGCTTTTTTATATCTGAAATAAATCGCACTACACTCACCTATCCCGCGAAATGTTAGGTTGAGCAAAAAAGCACCCTGCCATTCACTTTTTTTCCACAAATTCTGTCAAATTACGGTAATATCGCGGTTCATAATTTAAGAGTAACTGCTCCATGAAATACCTGCGTTGTTTACCCCTGATTCTTCTCTCTTTCTCATCTTTAGCCTCTGAGCGTTCTACGTTAACTTTTGCTTTAGATAATGATGGTATTTTTGGTGTCGACCAAGACTATACCAACGGCTTATTTCTGGGTTACACATCATCAAGTATTACGCCATATAACTGGGTAAAACCATTGAGTCTTTCCTACTGGGGCGCAAGCTCTCTAGACAAGTGGGAAATCACCATTGGCCACAAGATGTATACGCCTTCTGACATTGAGTTAGAAACGCCATCGCCTAATGATCGCCCATACGCAGGTTACCTTCACACTGAATTCAATTACATCAGCTTAAACCCACAGCAAGCCCAGCGTTTTAATATCACGTTTGGTACTACGGGCGAACGTGCACTGTCTGAAGATGCTCAAAAGCTGGTTCACTCAATCACTAAGTCGGATGAGCCGATGGGTTGGGAATACCAAGTCGATGATGAATGGGCGGGAAGCGTTGGTTACCTAAGCCATTTCAACCTAATGCGTAATCAAGCTCTTGCGAATACTGACTACGAAATCTCTAACGTTTCTGAAATCAACGTCGGTAACTTTAGAAGTGACATTTCAACGGGCTTCATGTTTCGTTGGGGTACAGACTTAGGCGGTAACTTTGGTGCAGCTAACATCACCACAGAAAACCCATTCAAACCGGGCATGATCGGCGCATCAAACGCTGGTTGGTTTACCTATGCAGGCCTCGAAGGTCGCTACCGATTCAACGACCTGACTATCGAAGGCGATCGCTCAGGTGTTGATGAGTACGCTAATAAAAACAACGAAGATCCAGCGATCTACGATGTGACTTTAGAGAACATTCAAGCAACTGCTGTATTGGGTGTCGCTTGGTATAACCGATACGTTGGTGCCTCTTTAGCGCTAACCGCAAAAACACCGGATTACGAAGAAGCGAAAGAGTCAGTGTACACCACTGGCGGTATCACAATGTTTGCTTTCTTCTAGCCACCAGTAAGGGCTTTCGTCCTTTACTTTTCAAGTTTAATAAAGGCAATCATCTTCACAGGTGGTTGCCTTTATTTTTAAAGGTCTCGTTACCATTTGACCCTATTTTATGTACCGTTTTTGTAATAAAATAAACGGTATAAATTCCTCTACGAGAATAGCTCATGTCTACAACTGGTCGCATTCACTCATTCGAATCTTGTGGTACTGTCGATGGCCCTGGTATCCGCTTTATTGTGTTTCTTCAAGGCTGCTTAATGCGTTGTATGTACTGTCATAACCGTGATACATGGGATCTTCATGACGGAAAGGAAGTAACGGTCGAAGAGATCATCAACGAAGCAAAATCATACCGTCATTTCATGAAAGCATCGGGCGGTGGTATCACCTGTTCTGGTGGTGAAGCGATGCTACAACCTGAGTTTGTTCGTGACTTTTTCCGCGCAGCTCAAGCTGAAGGCATCCACACTTGTCTTGATACTAATGGCTACATTCGTAAGCACACTGAAGTGGTTGATGAAGTCCTAGAAGCCTCTGATCTAGTTATGTTGGATCTTAAGCACATGCGAGATGAGATTCACCACGATTTCATTGGTGTATCAAACAGACGTACTCTGGATTTCGCACGCTACTTACACAAAATCGGTAAGAAGACGTGGATTCGTTATGTGATTGTCCCTGGCTACACGGACACACCTGAAGATGCTCATCTGCTAGGCGAATTCATCAAAGACATGGATAACATCGAGAAAGTAGAACTGCTTCCATACCATAAGCTTGGTGCACATAAGTGGGAAGCACTTGGTTTTGACTACCCTCTTGAAGGTACAAACCCGCCAAGCAAAGAGAAAATGGACGAGATTGTTGCTGTTCTTAGCCAGTACCATTCAAACGTAAAATACTAATCTAGACTGACGTTCATAGTGATTTCAAGCGCCTCAATTTCGATTGGGGCGTTTTCTTTTCTAGCGCTAACTATCCTTTCACTTTTCTTTACAACTTTTGTTTATCAATTAAAAAAATCATATTAAATCCGTGTTGAGATCATGTTTCCACGCGTAGGAATGCTGTTACTCTTACTGCAACAAAAGAATATAACATTTAGTTTTTTAGTGAGGCTCATCCCATGGAAATGACCAATGCTCAGCGTCTAATTCTATCAAATCAATACTACCTAATGTCTCAAATGAACCCTGAGAACTCGGCGAAATACCAGCGTCTACAAACGATTGTAGAACGTGGTTACGAACTCCAAATGCGTGAACTTAACAAAGAGTTTGGTTGTTTGACTGAAGCAGAATGTCGCGAAATTATCGACATCATGGAGATGTACCATGCAATGCAAGAGTCGAACAAAATGCTTGCAGAACAAGAGCGTGCTGAAGTAGACCAACGTCGCCTGCAGTTCTTAGGTTTTGATATCGCTTCTGAAGCGCAGATCGTACACTACGTGCGTTTCCTTGTTGATTCTGAAGGTCTTTACCCTCAATTCGACAAAGCCGATCACCACTTCAATAGCCAGATGCCAATGCTAGAGAAGTACCGTCGCATGCTAACAACATGGCGCAACTGCCCTCGTCAGTACCACCTATGTGCGACAGAGCTATCTCAAATCTTTAGCGCTTAATTCGTTAATAGATCAGCGATAACTTTTAAAAAGTTTCAAAAAAAAGGGTTACTCATCATGAGTAACCCTTTTTTTAATGTTCGCACACAAAGAGAAAAACCAAAGCAACTAGAAAACGTAAGCAACACCAACGTTCGCGGCCATGTTGATACCACTTTCAAGTATTGGGCTATTCTCTATATCACCTTCAAGGTTGGTATAACGAACGCCACCAGTTACTCGAACATTTGGCGTAACATGCAGATAGCCACTATTTTGAACCCATTATTCTTCACTACATCTACCTATTTATTGAGCAATTTTTGATAACTTAGCGCATTATATGGTACTCCATTCCAAGAATCAATAGAGCCCAGTTATACATCTAATGCACATAAATCCATTGTGAGTATTGTTAAGCGACCTAAAATCTCAAAACAAACGGCCAGATCCCCTCGAATGTAAAATAATTTGATTCTACGCGCCTCAAGTTGCCTATTGCGCTCGCCACGTTTTTCACACGCAAAATTGTAAATAAATACATAATTGTTAAGCAAAATTGTGGAAGCGGGTCTAACCTTAAAATGTAGGGAGAGCCTATTTTTCAATCGCTCGTCAGTTTTGACTGGTTAACAAGGGGAATGTGACTATGAGTATCTTTGACCACTATCAATCACGTTATGAAGCAGCCAAGGAAGAAGAGCTGACATTGCAGGAGTTCTTAGGGCTGTGTAAAGACGATAAAAGTGCTTACGCTAATGCTGCCGAGCGCTTATTACTAGCCATTGGCGAACCAGAGGTTATTGACACTGCTCAAGACCCTCAACTGAGTCGTATTTTCTCAAACCGTGTCATCTCACGCTACAGCGAATTTAAAGATTTCTACGGTATGGAAGATGCGATTGAACAGATTGTTTCTTACTTAAAACATGCTGCGCAAGGTTTAGAAGAACGTAAACAAATCCTTTACCTACTTGGCCCTGTGGGCGGTGGTAAATCTTCTCTCGCTGAAAAACTCAAAGCCCTGATGCAGAAACTACCAATCTATGTATTGTCTGCTGACGGTGAACGAAGCCCAGTAAACGATCACCCATTCTGTCTATTCGACGTTAACGAAGACGGCGACTTATTGAAGAATGAATATGGCATTGAGAAACGCTATCTTCGCTCAATTATGTCTCCGTGGGCAGCGAAACGTCTGCACGATTTTGGCGGTGATATTTCCAAATTCAAAGTCATCAAACTGCGCCCTTCTATTCTCGATCAAGTTGCGATCGCGAAAACGGAGCCAGGTGATGAAAACAACCAAGATATCTCGTCTCTGGTTGGTAAAGTTGATATTCGTAAACTTGAACACTTCTCTCAAGATGATCCTGATGCCTACAGCTACTCTGGTGCGCTTTGTAAAGCCAACCAAGGTGTGATGGAATTCGTGGAGATGTTCAAAGCGCCAATCAAAGTATTACACCCTCTACTTACGGCAACACAAGAAGGTAACTTCAACGGTACCGAAGGGCTTTCTGCACTGCCATTTGACGGTATGATTCTCGCTCACTCGAACGAATCTGAGTGGCAGACCTTCCGTAACAACAAAAACAACGAAGCATTCCTCGACCGTGTGTACATTGTAAAAGTCCCTTACTGTCTGCGTGTGTCTGAAGAAGTTAAGATCTACAAGAAACTGCTTGAGCACAGTGAGCTATCCCAAGCGCCTTGCTCACCAAGCACACTCGATCTGCTATCGCAATTCAGCATTCTTTCGAGACTAAAAGAGCCTGAAAACTCATCTCTATTCTCTAAGATGCGTGTTTACGATGGTGAGACTCTAAAAGACACCGATCCAAAAGCGAAGAGCTACCAAGAGTACCGAGATTATGCTGGCGTTGACGAAGGCATGTCTGGGCTATCAACGCGTTTCGCCTTTAAGATCCTGTCTCGTGTGTTTAACTTCGACCAAGCCGAAGTGGCCGCGAACCCAGTGCACCTGTTCTACGTTATTGAGCAGCAAATCGAACGGGAGCAGTTCCCTCAAGAGACCGCCGAGAAGTACCTAGAGTTCTTGAAAGGATACCTAGTGCCACGCTACGTAGAGTTCATCGGTAAAGAAATTCAAACCGCTTATCTAGAGTCTTACTCTGAGTACGGTCAGAATATCTTCGACCGCTATGTCACCTACGCAGATTTCTGGATTCAAGACCAAGAGTACCGCGACCCAGAAACAGGCCAACTATTTGACCGTGCTTCTCTGAATGGTGAACTAGAGAAAATCGAGAAGACAGCCGGTATCAGTAACCCTAAAGACTTCCGAAATGAGATTGTGAACTTTGTGCTTCGTGCCAAAGCCAACAATAACGGTCAAAACCCAGTGTGGACGAGCTACGAGAAACTGCGCACTGTGATTGAGAAGAAAATGTTCTCTAACACAGAAGAGCTACTTCCTGTTATTTCGTTCAATGCTAAGACCTCAACGGATGATCAGAAAAAACATGACGACTTCGTTGCTCGTATGATGGAAAAAGGCTACACCGAGAAGCAAGTGAGACTGCTATCTGAGTGGTACCTAAGAGTTCGTAAATCCTCATAACTAAACGGTATTGAGCTGCTCAACTGAGCAGCTCGTATAAACCAATAACTTTTATACCTTAGTAAATCAATAACTCTTATACCCGAATAAAAAGTAGGATCGCGACATCAGCTGAGAGGGAGTTCTTATGGCACAATTTATCGATCGGAGGCTCAATGGCAAAAATAAGAGTGCTGTGAATAGACAGCGTTTCTTACGACGCCATAAAGAGCAAATCAAAGAATCTGTGGCCGATGCAGTTAACCGACGCTCAATCACCAATACAGAAACAGGTGAAGACGTCACTATTCCCCATAAAGACATCAAAGAGCCGAACTTTCACCAAGGTCAAGGCGGCGTAAGAGAGCGCGTTCACCCAGGTAATGATCAGTTCATCACTGGCGATAAAATCGAACGCCCTAAAGGTGGTGGTCAAGGTGGTGGCTCAGGCCAAGGCGACGCAAGCCCTGATGGCGAAGGCCAAGATGAATTTACCTTCCAAATTTCAAAAGATGAGTATCTTGATATTCTCTTTGAAGATTTAGCTCTACCTAATCTAGAGAAAAATCAGGTCAACAAAATCACCGAATGGAAAACTCACCGCTCTGGTTACCAAAGCGCGGGGATTCCATCCAACATCGCTATCGTTCGTTCACTACAGCAATCTCTGGCTCGTAGAACCGCGATGACAGCAGGTAAAAAGCGCGAGCTTAACCTACTGATGGAACAGCTTGACCAAGTTAAAATGACGGAGCCGGCACAACCTTTTGAGGAAGGTCGCCTCAAAGAAGAGATTGCCGAGTTACGTAAAAAGATTGAAAGCGTGCCGTTCATTGACACCTTCGACTTACGTTTTAAAAACTACGAGAAGCGCCCTATTCCATCTAGCCAAGCCGTGATGTTCTGTCTAATGGATGTATCGGGCTCTATGGATCAGGCCACAAAAGATATTGCGAAGCGCTTTTATGTTCTTCTGTATCTGTTCTTAAATCGCACCTACGAAAACGTCGATGTTGTGTTTATTCGTCACCATACTCAGGCTAAAGAGGTCGACGAACATGAGTTTTTCTACTCACAAGAAACGGGTGGCACCATTGTTTCAAGCGCACTGAAACTGATGAAGGAAATTGTCGCAGACCGCTACCCTGCTAATGAGTGGAACATCTATGCAGCACAAGCCTCTGATGGCGATAACTGGGCTGATGACTCTCCTCGCTGTAAAGAGTTACTGGTCAATACGCTTCTGCCAACTTGCCAATATTACTCTTACATCGAAATAACACGCCGCTCTCATCAAACACTTTGGCACGAATACGAAAAACTCGAGAGTAGCTTTGACAACTTCGCCATGAAAAACATTAAAACGGTGGATGATATTTTTCCTGTGTTTAGAGAACTGTTCCAGAAAGAGACAGCGTAAGGGAGTTTGCCATGACAGCGAAATCAAACGTTGCAGAGAAAAACAAAGCTGCAAAAAAGAAAAACGACAAGATGCTGCCTGATGGTCCAGATTGGACGTTCAACCTCTTGGAGAAATACCACGTAGAAATCAAACGTGTTGCGCAGCATTACCGTTTAGATACTTACCCAAACCAGATTGAAGTGATTACTTCAGAACAGATGATGGATGCCTACTCGAGCATTGGTATGCCTATCAATTACAACCACTGGTCTTTTGGTAAGAAATTCATTCAAACCGAGCAAAACTACAAGCATGGCCAAATGGGCTTGGCATACGAAATCGTAATCAACTCCGATCCTTGTATCGCTTACCTGATGGAAGAGAACACGGTCACAATGCAGGCGCTGGTAATGGCTCACGCTTGTTATGGCCACAACTCTTTCTTTAAAGGCAACTACCTGTTCCAAACATGGACCGATGCCAGTTCCATCATCGATTACTTGTTGTTTGCTAAGAAGTACATCAGTGGTTGTGAAGAGAAATATGGTGTTGCTGAAGTCGAGCAGCTCCTTGATTCTTGTCACGCACTGATGAATTACGGCGTAGACCGATACAAACGCCCTGAGAAGATTTCCATTGCAGAAGAGACAGCAAGACAAGAAGAACGCGAAGCTTATCTGCAATCTCAAGTGAATGAGCTATGGCGAACCGTTCCTCAAAATAAAAGTAAGGAAGAAGAGACCAAGATCCGCTTTCCTAGCGAGCCTCAAGAAAACATTCTCTACTTTATCGAGAAGAACGCACCACTGCTTGAACCTTGGCAACGAGAGTGTGTTCGCATCGTTCGCAAAGTGAGCCAATACTTCTACCCTCAAAAACAAACTCAAGTGATGAACGAAGGCTGGGCAACCTTCTGGCATTACACCATTCTTAACCACCTTTACGACGAAGGCTTGGTGAGTGATAAGTTCATCTTAGAATTCCTACACAGCCATACCAGTGTCGTCGCACAACCTGCCTACAACAGTCCTTATTTCAGCGGGATAAACCCTTATGCGCTTGGCTTTGCGATGTTTAGAGACATCCGACGCATCTGTGAAGAGCCAACCGATGAAGATAGAGAGTGGTTCCCTGAGTTAGCCGGAAGTGATTGGTTAGAAGCGGTGCACTTTGCGATGCATAACTTCAAAGATGAAAGTTTCATCAGCCAATACCTTTCTCCAAAAATCATTCGAGACTTTAAGCTGTTCTCTGTACTCGACGACGACCGTAAAAATACCATTGAGGTGAGTGCTATTCATGATGATCCGGGCTATAGCCTGATTCGTGAGAAGCTTGCGGCGCAATACAACCTAAGTAACCTTGAACCAAACATTCAGGTGTTTAATGTCGATGTTCGTGGTGACCGCTCAATGACACTGCAATATGTGCCTCACGACCGCATCCCGCTTGATAAAGGCTACGACGAAGTGATGAAGCATCTCTATCGCTTGTGGGGCTTTGATGTGATTTTGGAAGAGCTCAAAGATACGGGTCATAGAGAGATTCTGACTACTTGTCCAAAACGTAATGATTATGGAGCCAAGATTTAATATCAATCACAGTAAGTCAGTGTTTGGTATAAAACTCCGCTCCCCCTACAACATAGTGGTCACCCGCTCGGAAGTGGAGCAATAAAAAAACGCATAAGTCTGATGACTTATGCGCTTTCTTTTTAAGGCTCAAACGTCTGTAAATGAACGTAAGGCACCAAGCCTAGAACTAGAACTCAATAAGCTTAAACAATCGGCTTTTGACCGCGTTCAATCAGCTTCATCAACACGCTGTCTGCAGATTTACCTGCCACGCCCGCTAGTTTGTCTGAAAGCTTTTTCTTCTGTACGTAGTGGATCGCTAGAACCGTTTTGTCCTTACATGCCGCTACGACTAAGTCATCAGAAGTGCTGATCTCATCCACCAGTCCAAGTTCATGTGCTTGTGTACCAAACCAGTGTTCACCCGTTGCTACTTTTTCAAGATCTAACGCAGGACGATGGTCACGGATGAAGTCTTTGAATAGGCCATGTGTCTCTTCTAGCTCTTCTTTAAACTTCTCACGTGCTTTATCGCTGTTCTCACCAAACATAGTAAGCGTGCGTTTGTACTCACCCGCCGTTAGCTGCTCGAACTCAATATCGTGCTTTTTAAGTAGTTTGTTGAAGTTTGGCAGTTGAGCGATAACACCAATAGAGCCAACAATAGCAAACGGTGCAGATACAATTTTGTCTGCGATACATGCCATCATGTAACCGCCGCTTGCCGCCACTTTGTCTACCGAGATAGTCAGAGGCAAACCTGCCGCTTTGATACGATCAAGTTGAGAAGACGCTAAACCATAGCCGTGAACCATGCCACCGCCAGACTCAAGTTTCAGCAATACTTCATCACCTTCACGAGCCACAGCCAGAACCGCCGTTACCTCTTCACGTAATGAAGCCACTTCTTTCGCATCAATGCTGCCGTTAAAATCAAGAACGAATAGATGTGGTTCACGCTTACTATCAAGCTCACCCTCTTTCGCTGCTTTCTTCACTTCTTTACCGCGTGATTTTACTTTCTCTTTTTCCGCTTTCTTTTCTGCTTTATCACGGGCTTTGATGAAAGCATCATCATGTAGATGGTGCTCTAGTTGTTCAATCGTCTGTTTATGATGTTCAGATAGGTTCGTGATTTCCAGCTCACCTTTAATCGCGCTTGATTTCCCACCCACAGATTTAGCAATCACTAAAATTGCGATGATGGCGATTACAACGGTCGCAATCTTGGCTAAAAACAAGCCGTAGTCCAACAAAAATTCCAATGTCATATCCCCTATTGTATGAATTAGTGTATTGTAACCATCTTGTCACGATTACCAAGAATTTCTCATCATTCCTGCGGTTATCTGTGTGATTAAACATCAATGGAATGACGAACATAATAAAAGAAAGAAGGATAAGCACAGTGGATTACCCAATCTCTACAGATGCCCTCAAAGATAAAGTAATTTTGGTTACAGGTGCCGGTGCTGGCATTGGTCGCCAAGCAGCACTAAGCTTCGCTCAACATGGTGCAACTGTCATTCTGTTAGGCCGCAATGTTAAAAACCTTGAATTCATTTACGATGAAATCGAAAGCGCTGGTTACCCACAACCTGCGATTATCCCATTGGATTTAAAAGGTGCGACAAAGCAGAACTACGTTGATATGGCTGAAACCATTCAATCACAGTTCGGTCGTTTAGACGGTCTACTTCATAATGCTGGCGTTCTTGGCACTCTGAGCCCGTTTGAGCAGATTGATGAAGAAACCTTTGATGATGTTATGCAGATCAATGTGAAGTCTGAGTTCTTGATGACTCAAGCTCTGCTACCTGCACTTAAAAAAGCAGAAGCAGGTCGTATCGTATTTACCTCTTCAACGGTTGGTCACTCTGGCCGTGCATTCTGGGGCACTTACGCAATTTCTAAGTTTGCTACCGAAGGTATGATGCAGATCCTAGCGGACGAGCTTGAAGACACGAACATCCGTGTTAACGCAATCAATCCAGGCGGTACTCAAACACGTATGCGTGCAAAAGCGTACCCAGGAGAAGATGCGAATAAGCTAAAAACGCCACTCGACATCATCCCACTGTACCTACACTTAATGAACCCAAGTGTGACAGACATTAATGGCCAATGTATCGATGCTCAACCTAAGTAACTTGATATCATTGACCAATAGTAAAAAGTCGCTTCCATAGCGGCTTTTTTTGTATCTAAATCAATCAACTAACACTGATACCAATCGTAGTAAATAACTGGTCATCCTAGCTTGTTAAAACACTCGATAACGGCGTTAGAAATTTTGATTGTAGAATAACTACTTATCGAAAATTTCTGCCTTGTTCTCAAGCATTTTTCCTGCGCTATTTATGATCACTTACTTACTGTGATTGGTATTATTCCCCTAATTTTCGTCATTTTGCTTTGCATCTTTTCCATTGTTAAATATACTGTATAAATATACAGGTATTTAATTATGCATGAACTAATAAAAAACTTACAAGACCGCCAGCTAATCTGGAAAGGGTTACAATCAACAACGCAAGGAAGCACCACTTCAACAGGCTATCCTCAACTGGATAAACAGCTTGATGGCGGCTTCCCGACGCACGGCGTTATTGAAGTTGAATCACAACAAGGGATCGGCGAGCTTCGCCTACTGACGCCCTATTTATCTCAACAAAACTCGCAAAAACTGGCCATATTCATTAACCCGCCAGGGAAGATCTGTGCTGAGTTTTTTAACAGCCAAGGCATTGAATTAGAAAACATTCTCGTTATCCAGCCTCAACGCGATCTCGATGCGTTGTGGGCAGCTGAGCAGTGCCTCAAAAGCGGCGCTTGTCACTCTGTATTGCTATGGGGAGCCGATCTAGAAATACACCAAACAAAGCGCCTACAAGCAGCCAGTGAAACCGGTAAGTGCCTGCAGTTTCACTTTAAAGCCACCAGCCATAATCAATTATCCCTGCCCGTTTCCTTAAGCATGAAACTCTCTTCTCACGCGCAGGGATTAAAGGTTGAAGTGACTAAGAGAAAAGGCAGCTGGTCGTATGGCAGCTTTATTCTAGACATGACACACTACTGGCCGTTACTCACAGAGAAAGTCGTTTATGAAGACAATTCAGACCGCGCTTTGTCTGGTAACACTGTGCTGGCTTTTCCTATTGCGAAGCAAGGCTAACGTATGTTGTGGCTTTATCTGCACTTTCCATCTCTGCAGTTGGATACCTTGTTTAACTCTAATGAATTGGGTTCGAGCGAAGACTCACGCGAACAACCTATTATCATCGTGGATGAAAAAGATCACCATGTACTGCAAGCAAACCCAGCTGCGCTGCAATCGGGAATTTCGCTTGGTATGGGCTTAGGGTCTGCAGCAGCTTTGTGCCACAACTTACACGTCCACCCTTACAGTATTGAACTGGAGAAAAGTAAGCTTAAAGAGATCGCTCAATGGGCGTATCTGGTCACTTCCGACATGGCGTTATTGCCACCTAATGGTTTGTTGATTAAAGCCTCTAACATGCTGTCACTTTACGACGGGCTAGATAACTACTGGCATGAGCTCAAAAGCCACTTAGAAACGCTCAATATCCAGTTCAGCTTCGCTACGGGTTATTCGCCGCTTTCTGCGATCCTTTTGGGTAAGCAAGCGATCAACCAAGCAACAAACAATATTGAGCAGATGAAAACTTGGGTCAATCAACAAGCATTAATTTCCAGTGAGCTACCGACCAAGCAAGTGGAACGCCTGAACCGTGTCGGTATCAATACCGTTGAAGACTTATTAAAGCTGCCTTTGCAAGAGGTCGCACGCCGCTTTGATATCGACTTGGTGAATTATGTCGGTCGCCTTAACGGCCAGTTCAAGCACCCGATTGATTTCTATCATCCACCAGAGAATTTCCAGCAATATTTGGAGCTATTGTTTGATATTGAAAACATCCTATTTATCGAAAAGCCGTTGCTGAAATTACTGAATCAACTCGAATGTTTTTTGAAGCTACGCGATCGAGTGGCTTTCGAGTTAACTCTGACTTTACACCTAAGAGATAAAGACGATCACCCTGTCTCTTTTTATTCGGCACAAGGTGATTACCTTGCTGAAAAATGGGCGAACCTTACTCATCTCACCTTAGAGTCACTCAAGCTCACCGCACCGGTTCAAGGACTGACCCTCAGCTTGGTTCGTCATGGAGAACCCCAAATGGCCTACCATGATCTTTTTGATGGTAATACCGGAACACTTGCCGCGTTAGATTTGCTCTCACTACTGCAAGCAAAGCTTGGACAAGCCTGTATTCAAACACCCAAAATACAGCACGACCCAAGGCCAGAAAAGGCCAATCAGTATTCGCTCCCAACACTGAGTAAGTCTGTGACAAAAAGGCAAACACCCCCAGAGAGCGAGCAACAAACCACAGCTCTCAGCGTCGTTCAACAGCGGCTCAGGCCCAGTATTTTACTGCCAGAGCCCGAAGCCTTAACCGAAAGCGTCACCTTATCTCAAGGCCCAGAGCGCATTGTGTCTGGCTGGTGGGACGGAGAGAAGGTCATTCGTGACTACTTTATTGCTCACAGCGAAAACGGTCGGTGGCTCTGGATATTTAAAACGCCAGATAAACAGTGGTTTTTGCACGGCTTATTTAGCTAGTCGGTAAGAACGTAAGTCAGCAAGAAACTTTGTTAGCTCCTCCGTTCTACTTATTCAATTTCAGCGTCCCTTTTCAATCATGTTCACTCGCAATGGTTAAGTGAGATCACATTATGTCTCAGCAATACTCAGAGCTTTTCTGTCAAAGTAATTACTCCTTTCTAGAGGGAGCTTCGCATGCGGAAGAGCTTGTTTTACAGGCCGACTTCTTACGCTACAAAGCACTCGCGGTTACTGATGAGTGCTCAGTCGCGGGCATCGTTAAGGTTCACTCTGCAATCAAGCAACATAAACTGTCACTCAAGCAAATTGTCGGGAGCATGTTTTGGTTAAATGAAGAGTGCCAAGTGATCTTGATATGCCCAAACAGACAAGCCTACGCCGAGCTGTGCCGTATAATTACCAACGCGAGACGTCGTAGCAGTAAGGGACATTATCAGCTCTCTGAGTGGGATATCATGTCGGCTAAGCACTGCTTTATTCTTTGGCTTCCTCAACAGAAAAATGAAGACGCGCACTGGGGGCAATGGCTATCTCAGCACCATTCAGGTCGGCTGTGGATCGGCTTACAAAGACACCTAAAGCAAACCGACCAGCAGTACACAGATTACTGCGTTGAGCTGTCACAACATCATCAACTGCCGATAACAGCTTGTGGTGGCGTGCTAATGCACAATGCTAACCGCTTACCCTTACAGCACTCACTCACTGCGATAAAGTACCAAAAGCCCATTACCGAAGTGGGCAGTCACTTACTCGCTAATGCCGAGCGCTGTTTACGGAGTATCAATAAGCTCTCTCATATCTTCAAAGCGGAGTGGCTAGAAGAGAGCAACCGTATCGCTGAGCTGTGTGAATTTGATTTAAATAGCTTGCGATACGAATATCCCAGTGAGCTGATTCCTCAAGGGGAGACACCCATGAGTTATCTGCGCATGCTGGTCGAAAAAGGAAAACGAGCTCGCTTCCCACAAGGTGTACCTGACGACATCCAACAAATCATAGATAAAGAATTGGGATTAATTGACGAGCTTGACTACCCTTTCTTTTTTCTCACCATTCACGACATCGTGATGTTTGCCAAAAGCCAAGGCATTCTTTACCAAGGTCGAGGTTCAGCGGCCAATTCCGTGGTCTGTTACTGCTTAGAAATCACCTCTGTCGACCCAAGACAGATCTCGGTGCTGTTTGAGCGTTTCATCAGTAAAGAGCGCGATGAGCCGCCTGATATTGATGTCGATTTTGAACACGAACGTCGTGAAGAAGTCATCCAATACATCTATAAAAAATACGGTAGAGAACGGGCTGCACTTGCTGCAACAGTCATCTCTTATCGCTTCAAAAGTGCGGTGAGAGATGTGGGGAAAGCATTAGGGCTACAAGAAACTCAGCTCGACTACTTCATCAAGAACACCAATCGCAGGGACAAAAGCTTAGGTTGGCAGGCTCAGCTCACTCAATTAGGGCTACAACCTGATTCTTTGAAGGGGCAGCAGTTTATCCACTTGGTTAATGAGATTATCGGCTTCCCACGTCACTTATCTCAACATGTCGGTGGCTTTGTCATATCCTCAGGGCCTTTGTATGAGCTGGTTCCCGTCGAAAATGCAGCGATGCACGATCGAACCATTATCCAATGGGATAAGGATGATCTAGAAACCTTAGGCTTGCTGAAAGTTGATGTGCTCGCGTTGGGTATGCTCTCTGCGATTCGTAAATGTTTCGACCTGATCAAACGTATTCACGGGCGATCACTGACCATTGCTGAGATCACTCGCCTTAAGGACGATCCTCAGGTTTACGGCATGATTCAGCGAGCAGACACAGTCGGGATATTCCAAATTGAGTCACGCGCGCAAATGAGCATGCTGCCAAGGCTTAAACCGAAGACTTATTACGACTTGGTGATTCAAATCGCTATCGTACGCCCAGGCCCTATTCAGGGTGATATGGTGCATCCGTTTCTCAAGCGTCGAGATGGCATTGAGCCAATCAGTTATCCATCTAAAGACGTGGAATCAGTACTGTCGCGCACCTTAGGTGTACCGATATTCCAAGAGCAAGTGATCAAACTCGCGATGGTCGCTGCAGGGTTCACAGGCGGAGAAGCAGATCAACTCAGACGGGCAATGGCCGCTTGGAAGAAAAATGGCAACGTCTTTAAGTTTAAAAACAAACTCATCGAAGGAATGCAAAAGCGCGGCTATGAGACAGAGTTTGCTGAGCAGATCTTTAAACAGATATGCGGCTTTGGCGAGTACGGTTTTCCTGAAAGCCACTCCGCTTCGTTTGCGGTGTTAGCGTATTGCTCCGCTTGGTTGAAATGCTACTACCCAGAGTGCTTCTACGCTTCTCTGTTGAATAGCCAACCGATGGGGTTTTATAGCCCTTCACAGTTGGTACAAGACGCACAACGACACAATGTGGTGATACTTCCGGTATGTGTGAACGCTTCTCAAAACGACCACACGGTTGCCCCTCATCAGAATGGTCTAGCGATTCGCTTAGGGCTGCGACAAATCAAAGGATTCAGCGAGCATGGAATTCAAAGCGTGCTCGCCAATCGTCCACCATCCGGTTATCGCCACCCTAGTCAGGTGAAACAGTTATCGATGAATAAGAAAGATATCGAGCTACTGGCATCGGCCAATGCGCTACATAACGTTTCTGGAGACCGCTTCCAGACTCGCTGGGCGATCATGGACTCGGCGTCGGATTTACCTCTGTTTAGCCAAGCCTATGACGATGCTGAGGCAGGACATGACGAACATGTACTGCACAAGCCCAATGAGATGCAAGATCTACTCGAAGACTTCACCAGTGTCGGAATTTCATTGAACAAGCACCCCATCACTTTGCTCGAAGAAGCAGGACGATTAGGTCGATTCACACACATGAAAGATTTAATACAGCAAAGACACAAATCTATGGTCACCGTTGTCGGATTAGTCACAGGTAAACAATCTCCCGGCACCGCGGCAGGTGTCACCTTTGTTACGCTGGAAGATAGCACTGGCAATATTAATGTCGTGGTATGGGGAGCAACCGCACGCGCTCAACAGCAAGCTTATCTCACAGCCAAGGCGTTAAAAGTACAAGGGATATTAGAAAAAGAAGGTGAAGTCGTGCATGTTATCGCGGGAAAACTTATCGATATTACCGATGAAATTGTTGGCTTGAAAACCAAATCTCGGGATTTTCATTAGCGAAGTACCAACTGTTCTCAATCGATCATTGGCTAAAGAAAAGAGAGAAAGAAAAACGAAAAAGGGAAGCATCCGCTTCCCTTCAATTCCAGTTGTTGAGTTATGACTCAACTTCAGCTTCCGTACGTCTTTTCTTAAATTCCCTATACAGTAATAAGCTCAAAGTCATGACGACTTTAGACGTTAACCATATCATTAAGAGGAACTACCTTAGATTGTGTGTGAAAAGTTACGCTAGTAGTTGAGCATATTTCGTTAAGAAAAATATGCTGCGTGAATATTAGCAAACGTTGTCTATAAGGTCACTCAAAACAAACCGTACAGCAGCATTAATTACAAAATCTGACGCATTCGCTCTTGAGTCACTTCAACCAAGAGGTCTGGCTGGAACTTAGAAATAAAACGGTTACACCCTACTTTCTCAACCATAGCTTCATTAAAACTTCCGCTTAATGAAGTGTTTAGCGTTATGAATAGGTCATGCATTCTTGGGTCAGTACGTACTTCATGTGTCAGTTTATAGCCGTCCATTTCAGGCATTTCAGCATCGGTGATCATCAACAATATTTCTTGATTGATGTCTTTGCCTTCATCACACCAGCCCTTAAGTAAGGTCAGTGCTTCTAAGCCATCACAACACTCAATAATGTTCAAACCCAGCTGCGACAAGGTGCCTTTAATTTGGTTACGCGCTGTTGAAGAGTCATCAACGATAAGCACATTGCGTCCTATCATCTCCTGAGCTAATTGTTCATCTAAAACGCCTTCAGAGATCGAGACATCGTAATCAATGATCTCAGCCAACACTTTCTCAACATCGATGATCTCGACGATCTTGTGCTGCTCTTCTTCTTGAATATGCGTAATAGCGGTTAGGTAGTTTGCACGGCCTGTTGTCTTTGGCGGCGGCTGGATTTCTGTCCATGTCGTGTTCACGATATTACGAACTTGCCCAACCAAGAAACCTTGTACGGTTCGGTTGTATTCCGTAATAATCAGGTTGCTCTCTTGAGACTCCGCACGAGATGGCGGAAAGCCAATGGCACTGCGTAAATCGATAACAGGCACCGATTCACCACGTAAAGACGCAACACCCGTAATATGATGATGAGAGCCCGGTAAGCGAGTGAGTACTGGCACTTTGAGGACTTCTTTCACTTTAAATACGTTAATCGCAAATAGTTGACGACTATTTAAGCTGAATAACAAGAGTTCCAGACGGTTTTCACCGACCAGTTTGGTTCTCTGATCAACCGAATTTAAAACGCCAGACATACAACACCTTAGTGACAAATAATAACTGTGGCTACAATAGCCTACTTCAATAGGTTAAAGCAAAGCGCCAATGCACAGAATGCTTAAACTAAGTACAACAAATGATGTTATACAAAGCTTAAGTACATGGAAAGGTTCAAGGTAAGGCTACAAGACGAGAAAAAGGGGTTAACCTTCAATAACTTTCATTAACAGTTGGCCATCGTATAAGGCCTGCTTGATGAGCGCAGCACCTGGCATGGTTGCCTGCTTATAAAAACGAGATTCCACCAGCTCTAAGTCTTTATGGTAAACCGATAGACTCTGCTCTTCGATACACTTTTGAATCGCCGGGTATAACACGCTCTTCGCCTGATTGATAACACCACCCACCAAGATTTTCTCTGGGTTGAACAGGTTAATCACAATCGCAATCGCAGAACCTAGATAACGGCCTAACTGTTCAATCACTTCGACAGCCAGCGGATCCCCATTAGCAGCGGCAGCACAGATCTGTTCAATAGTGACGTCTTCAAACACCGTTAGCGTTGATTCTTCACCATTTACCAATCTCTCTTTGACTTGCTCACGGATTGCCTGAGAACTCGCCACCGTTTCTAAACAGCCTCGATTACCACAGTGGCAAAGCTTGCCTTCCTTGTCGATCTGGATATGCCCCAACTCACCGATGTTACCGTGACGTCCTTGCAGAACGCGACCATCAAGAATGATCCCGGCACCTAAACCGTGGTGAATCGAGATAAGAACAGAGTTGTCGTTGTCTTGTGAGTTACCAAACAGCTTTTCTGCTAATGCCCACGCTCGGGTATCATTGGCAATAAAAACTGGCAAACCGGTTTCTTTGTAGATCTCCGGCCCCAACGCTAAGTTTTCAACGTTATAGTGCGGCATCTGCAACACAATACCTTGCTCTGAATTCACCAGACCTGGCAGTGTGATAGCGATACTCGTCACCCTGTCGAGTTGCTCGGCATAGGTTTGGAAGAACTCATCGATTTCATGGAGAAGACGCGCAAGCACATCGTCTTGATCACGTTCATGGATATCAATCTTGGTATCGATAAGCACGTCGCCGCCCAATTCATGGAGCGCGATCGTCAAGTATCCGCGACCAAGGCGCATCGACAAAAATTGCCAACCTTCGTTATTGGTTTGCAGACCGACAGCAGGACGCCCACGAGTCGTGGCTTCTTGAACCGTCGTTTCGTGAATAAGGTGAGCTTCAATGAGTTCACGGGTAATTTTAGTAATACTCGCCGGAGCCAACTCACTTTGCTTGGACAGATCGATACGAGAAATAGGACCTTTAAGGTCAATTAGTTTATATACACGACCAGCATTGACCTGTTTGATATGATCAATATGGCCCGGTTGAGCCATGTACATTTTACGCTCCAGAAATCATCAACGAGGTAATTTTTTTACTTTGCGAAGTAATTGTGAAGTCACTTGGTATATCGCCGTGACCAGTATCACGTATATACATGAATCTTTGTGTATCGAGTCAAATAGTTCGAGGAAAATTAACACCCACATCGATAATTTGCGACTTAATTTTCAGAATAAAACATCGCATTTGAGCCCTGAATTCAATAATTAAAGGCAAATCAAGAAATATCCTCCTAGCTCCCAATAAATTATCAATTAATGCATATACTTAATTCAGTCTTTTAAAAGATTACTTGGCCTCACTCTAGGAGTATTCATGACAGCAGAATTAAGAAAAACGAAAATCGTCACAACGCTAGGCCCTTCTACTGATAAAGGTAACGTGCTTGAAGAGATCATCAAAGCCGGTGCCAATATTGTTCGTATGAACTTCTCTCACGGCACCAGCGACGACCATATACAACGCGCAGAAAAAGTCAGAACAATAGCAAAAAGACACGGTACTCAAATCGCCATTCTCGGAGACTTACAAGGTCCCAAGATTCGTGTGTCGACATTCAAAGATGGCAAAATCCAACTTGCCGTAGGCGACCTGTTCACTCTCGATAGCAGCCTAGGTTTAGGTGAAGGCAATCAAGAAGCCGTTGGCCTTGATTACAAAGAACTGCCTAACGACGTATCCGCCGGCGATATACTGTTGCTTGACGATGGTCGTGTTCAACTCAAAGTAACCAAAGTGGAAGGCTGTCGCGTTCATACCGAAGTCATCATTGGCGGCCCACTCTCAAATAACAAAGGCATCAACAAAAAAGGGGGTGGCCTTTCCGCAGAAGCGCTAACAGAAAAAGACAAGCGCGACATCGTCACCGCCGCACAAATCAAAGTGGATTACCTAGCGGTGTCTTTCCCTCGTAATGGTGAAGACATGCACTATGCTCGTCAGCTTGCACGAGAAGCCGGCTTAGAAGCTCACCTCGTCGCAAAAGTGGAGCGAGCAGAGACAGTAGCTACAGTTGAGAACATGGATGACATCATAATGGCCTCAGATGTGGTCATGGTGGCTCGTGGTGACCTCGGAGTGGAAATTGGCGACCCTGAGTTAGTCGGAGTACAAAAACAGCTTATACGCCGTGCCAGAGCGCTTAACCGAACTGTCATCACCGCAACTCAGATGATGGAATCAATGATTTCTGCGCCAATGCCAACCCGTGCCGAAGTTATGGATGTTGCCAACGCCGTACTCGATGGCACCGATGCTGTGATGCTGTCTGGTGAAACTGCAGCTGGTGACTACCCAGTCGAAACCGTAAAATCGATGGCTGAAGTCTGTATTGGTGCGGAAAAAATGGCAGGCATTAATAACCAATCCAATTACCGTATTGACCGCACCTTTGTTACTGCCGAAGAAACCGTTTCGATGGCGACCATCTACTCTGCAAACCATATGGAAGGCATTAAAGGCGTTGTCACTCTCACCGAGTCAGGCCGCACCGCACTGATGATGTCTCGCCTGAGTGCCGACATGCCGATCTACGCGCTGTCTCGTAACGAAGGAACGCTTAATCGCTGTACCTTATACCGAGGTGTGACACCAATCTACTTCGAGACAGAAGCCGAAGACAGCTTTGACATTGCACTATCTACACTCACTTGCTTGAAAGAGAAAGGACACCTTAAGTTTGGTGACCTAGTGATCGTCACTCAAGGCGACATTATGGATGTAGCAGGGTCAACCAACTGTATGAGAATCTTGCCTGTCACCTAATATTTGACCTTAAGGCGAAACGATTCGCCTAATCTCAAAAACTTAAAAGGGTTATCGAACCAAGTTCAATAACCCTTTTTCATTTCAGAACACGACTCACTAAAATCTGCTTAAACAGCATAACGAGCTCACAGTATGCTAGCTCATCAACTTCGAGAATTACTTGCCAGCAGCAATGGTGGCTAACTGTGGCATATGAGAATTGCGCGCGTTTTCCGTTGAGGTATAGGTCTCCACAAATCGGTAACCGGCTTCTAAACCCAATTCGTAATCATGCAGTAAATCATCTTTATGACTCATTAATGAGCTCGATTTAAGCGTTTGACTAGGTGCTATCTGAACCACAAACGCGTCGTCTGGTGGCGAATTCAAAAAATCCTGAGTCAATGAGTAGGTCTGATAATGCACCATCAGCATGTCAGCCAACCCTGAATCAAACTTATCTCCGATTAAATGACTTAAGCGATAAATATCATCTGCACCAAATAGCCAGCGACCACCGTTCAGCAGGTCTAAATGCCCACGGTCACGCTTCTGCTCTTTTGAGCGCATAATTTGTTGTTGGAAGAAAGAGGTCCAGTCGGTTTTCCACTGTTCCACTTTCTGTTGCCAATGGCCTTGAACACTGTCGAAAGATTCGCGGAACCACTCCAGTTCTTCTGCAGATATAGGTTTAGGCGCTTTGACTGAAGATCCCTTAACTGGTGCTTCAACCAAATGGGTATTACCTTCCTCCACCACTGGCTCAGTACGAATCACCACAATAGAACGAGCTTGTCTTCGCCAGGCTTCCTGAACTGGGATACACGCCGATACACCACCGTCCACATAAGCACTGTCACCAATAAAGACTTCGTCATTGTACAAGCGAGGAATAGCACAGGTCGCAATCATCACCTTGTACCAATCTTCGCCCAATAATGGGAAGTAGTGGTCTCGTAAGTCTTTGGAATCCGTTACAGCCGCATAGAAGTGGCGATCGCCTAGCGTTTGTCGCCCTAAATCCAGATCGAGCTTATATGGGTAAGCCATGATTTGTTCTAGCGCCCATTCTAATCCTAGGTTCTTTCTGTGTCGTATATAGGAAAAGAGATTGAAGAACTCTGGTGAGGTTGTGAGGTCGAGAACAAAAGAACGTCCAAGGCCTTTATCACGGCACAGATAAGCACATAAGTTGAGAGCACCTGCTGAGGTACCAAAAAATTCGTCGAAGGGGTCAAAATTTGAGAGAAGAAAGGCATCCAGCACTCCAGAAGTAAAAATACTTCTCTGTCCGCCACCTTGAGCGACCAGTGCTGTTTTTCCAGCAATAAACTTAGCGTAATAATCCAAGTCTATTGCTGTATCAATATTGGTTATAATCCCACTGTTCATTATTCCCTGAGTATCAAAACTCAGCCTCGCAATAGATGGTATTAACTACCAATCGCAATAAAGCCAAATGAAAGAATGATCATGTAGATAAACACGGTAATTTGTAGGGCATTTTTCAGATTATGGTCCATAGACACCTCTGGCTTATTATTAATTTGTCGAGTCTCTATTTAAGTACTATCAGGTGTGTGAAGTATCTTCAAGAATCGTCGAAATTAGTCTCACAATATTGATGTAACCATCACAATTAGTAAGTGTATGGATAAGGATATACTCATGAATAACAAAGCAAATATGATGGCACTGATTACGCTTCTCTCCGTTTCAAGCGCGTATGCTTCGCCGGAGATCATCATTACACCTATGGTAGGTTATACCGGCGGTGGCAGTGTCGAAGACCAGGACGGTAAAACCTATGACATGAAAGGCTCTGAAAATTACACCTTTGCCATTGAAACGCCACTTGAAAAAGGACGCATCGGCTTCTTCTACTCCAATCAGAGCTCGGAATTAGAAACGCTTAACCTAAGCTCCTCCATCCAATACCTGCACCTTCAAAGCAGCATCTTCAGATCATTGAAATGGAGGTTGATAACTTTGAACAAGAGATACCACCAAAGCCTGATGATGGTGCCTACACGTGGCAAAACGACCAGAAGCCACTAAGTCAGCTTTACACTTGGCTTGGGGGAAACGCTGAGATCATTCGAAATAGTATGCCCTATCAGCACCGCATTATTCGCAGCGTTAAGTCAGTCTCGATGAGCGACTTAATTGAACATTGCTCGCGGGTTGGGGGGGGTAAGTGAGCCGATTAACGCCAGATGAGCGCATTGATGTGGGGCAAAGACGACTGTTGCCCTACAAGAGTAACCCTTTACTTTTGGGGCGAGGGATTGGAGTGATGGTACAAGAACAGCTTTGGCCTTCACTGATTGCGAATGAATACATTTGGCAAATCGCTCAACTGAAAGGTAAAGACTTTGCAGAATTAACCCTAAAAGGGATGAGAGATAAGGAATTAACATGATTGAAACCGTTCAAGCCGAGATCGATAAATTACACGCCAAAAGCAACATTGAACTTTATGTGACGATGGCTTTATCAACAAGTCACTTAACCGAGCAAGACGCTGAACAGTTGAGTTTTTTTGCTAAAGATCAATCTAATTCATGTCAAGTCATGGAGCGCGAATACGGATTCTTCATTAAGTTGCTAACCGCCGAGCCTGAAGATTTAAAAAACGGCACAGACGATATAGTAAACCTGAATAGATTCGAGTCGATGAGTGATTGGTTCAACATTATGATGGCTTTTGCCACCGCAAATCGAATTTCACTTATTGAGTTTGATCGTGATGCTAGTACCAATAAATTGTTTGAAGTGTTTGATTAATTAGGCGCGAAGAGCAAAGGGCATAAACTAGATTAAACGTCACTGACGACTTGCGAAGTGTATTTTCCATGATGATATAGATGTATCAGCAACACGAATTTCGGAGTCATACCATGTTTAATTTCATCAAAACCGCCGCCAAAGACTTAGCTTATTTCTTAATGAGTGTCTTGCTTGAAAGAGTTTTTGCGCTGCTATTCGCACTTTTAATTTACATGCTTTTATTGGGATAACAAAAAGGCTAACATGCAAAAGCTTGCGCCCTTAAAAAGCTATGAGATATTAGAAACTTAACGACCCGCATTAGATTCAAGGAATACAGAACATATGATGTTAAGAAAAACTACAATTGCTGTCGGTGTGCTGACAGTGTTAACGAGCTTAAATGCCAGTGCGGTACGCATGGGAACGGACGTTGCCGAAGCTGACTACCGCGACCATACAGTACGCTTTGAAGTCTCTGATCCAGAGGGGCTAACATCGACCTGTGGCGGCTTACTGATTTCTGGCGAATACATCCTTACGGCGGGACACTGTACTGGTGATAGTGCTTACACATCGAATTACACTGAATACCTGCCTTGGCTTGACAGTGGGGCGTCTAATTCCATTACCGTTTACAAGGGCGTTGAGCGATATGCTGACGGGATTAGCACCACCTATTCAAACCTTGATGTCTACGGTACATTTGAATCTGCCTACAACTCTATGTTGAATGAGTTAGCCTACATTGAATCCGTACATGGCGCGTCGAAATTCGCATTTCAACATGTCTGGTTTAATTTGGATTGGGCGCGTATTTCAGGACAACGAGATATTGCGCTCATTCAGCTTTCAGAAAAAATACCGCAGCAACATCAAGCAGCCATTAAGCCTATTTTTGATAGTATCAGCGAAGCGTTTTATTTAGAAACAGGGGATACGTTTACCTTTCGTGGTTGGGGGAACGATGAAACAAATTCAGCTCCAACCGTAATGCAAGAAACCACGCTTGAGATCCCTTTTGATAATGCCGGTTACAACCCTAGTAAGGCTGTTGATTCATTAGATACCACCACCAACTGTGATAGTTCATCTGTCGAATGCGAATATCGAACATTTGATTACCTTATCGTCAAACCGACTGTGGTGAGTGGAACGGCAAGTTCAGGGGATTCAGGCACACCGATGGTCTTAGATGGTAACGCTTTAATGCTAGCGACTTCTGAGTCTTTCGATCACACTCAAAATATGTTTGCAATCATTGGCATGTACCTAGAAAACATTGCTACTGCCATCAACAAAGTCACTGCGCCGTCAGAAATGATTTTTGATATTGTTGAGAGTGATACCAACTCAATCACCAGTACATTTAAAGTGCAAAACCTGACTCAGTTTACCGACTACGTAGCCCCTAGCTTAACGGGTGATATGGACAATTTCACGGTCACTGGCTGCAATGTAAGCCTCGACACTTACGAGTCATGCGAGCTTACCCTGACGGTTAACCCAAACGGCGTAGCTCAAAGCACTGACAGTAACGTAGAGCTTTATTTAAACGATACCAATAACACCATTATCCCTATCAGTTCGGTAATAGCAAAAGAGTTACCCGAAGATAACGACGGTAGCGACGGTAGCGACGGTAGCGACGGTAGCGACGGTAGTGGCAGTGGTGGCAGTAGCGGCGGCTCAACAGGACTGTTTTCGTTATTTGGGTTACTCGCCCTTACGCGATTGAGAAAGTCGAAGTAACATAGAAACCCACATGGTTCATCCGTGTGGGTTTTCTTAAAAGTGACAAATTTTTCATGATCGTCAAAACACCCAACCGAAACACCAACACCCTCTCTATCGAGAGCAACGGCGCGTACACGGCTCAATACCATGACATGACATGACATTGACCAGCGTCTATCAGCCTATCTATGATTCAAATAACAAGAAAATCGGCTTAGAAGCCCTTGTGCGAGCGACCGATTCGACGGGTAAAAGCATTCCTCCAAACGCCATCTTTCATAATGAGAGCATTGCAGAGCGAGATTTGGCTAATATCAGCAACCTTTGTCAGCTAATCCACCTTAAAAACTTTGCGACTGCTCGGCAGAAAAGCAAAAAGAACTGGCTATTATTTCTCAACCTATCCCCTACCTGCTGTGAAGACATTGCCATTGGTAGCATTAACGATTTCTACAAAAAGCGATTTCTCAGGTCGCTTAACATGCGCGCAAACAATATCATTATGGAGTTTATCGAAACTCCATATGACTCGAATTACATTCTTGGCGTTGCCTCGCAACAGCTCAAGAACGACGGGTTTAAAGTGGCGTTCGACGACTTTTCCGGCACCGATAGCGATCATGAGAGATTAAGTCAGATAAGCCCTGATATTGTTAAGCTGAATATGTCATTGCTAAATCGATACATGTCGGGTGACAAGTCACCTCTTATGCGCTCCATCAAATCTGCTAAACTCATTGGTGCAAAAACTCTTATTGAAGGGATTGAAACGAGAGACGCTTTAATGAGTATGAAAAAGTTAGATATTGACTATTTTCAGGGGTACTTTCTCGGCAGGCCCGAACCGCTAAAACCAAAATAAAGGATGTGTTTACCATGGTAGGTGTGATTGAAAAAGGCGATTTGTTGCAACGCATGACTGACATTGAAAACCTCGATTCTTATCTCATTTCCATTTTATCCAATCTGAAATTAGTCCAATCTTCAATTCAAGACATTCCGCAATTCGAACGCGGGGCGACTCTGCCTGACAAGATCACACCGACCGAAGTCAAGCTATCCAAGTACTACCCTGCTTCGCCTGTGTTGTCGGGTTATCTAGGGCTAGGCCTGGGTGCTTCTTACGTCGATGTAGACTGGGCAAAAGATAAGTATGGATTCTCAACTTCTATCTTTGGTGGCTTAGAGTACAAATTTAGTGACCGACTAGCGTTGAACACACAAGTACGTTGGTTAGGCACGGTTGTCGACAACGATACCTCCGGTGTTTGTACTATCCCAAATAACGGGCAAGAGTGCATCATTCGCTTTGATACCGACTGGATGAACCAATTCCAAGCCAATGTCGGACTGAGTTTTACTTTCTAAGCGGCTCAATGAAGCAAAAATATAAGATCGGCCCAAACTAAAAAACCAGCTAAATGCTGGTTTTTTCATTATTAAAACGGTTTTAGTTCAGGTTAGAACTTATAGGTAACACCTAAAGCGCCGCCCACTTGCAACTCAACACCTTTATACATATCGAGTTCAGGGTGAACTTGAGCGTAAGCATTCCAACCTTCGTAGAAATTCACTTTCACGCCTAACGGCAAGCGTAAGCCAAAGTCGTCATTCCATTCAGCCCAAGCACCAGCACCGACGTACCAGCTCAACGGAGCTTCAGTCTCGAACTGACCACGCTTCAAAATGTAATCAAAGGCAGCGCCGTCATTGCCAATCGTAGCACGGTATTTCTGATCAAATTCCACAACGACACTCAGGTCTTGGTCAACGGCAAGTCCAACTTCCAAAGCTGGAGCTTCAGAAGCGTGAGCAAACGAGGCTCCGCTGCAGCACATAAGGCCGATCAAGTAACGATGTTTCATAATATTCTCAGACTGTGTTTAAAAGCGGTAGTTTACTGGAATAATAACGAAAGGTGTCATCGCTAGGTAAAAGATAAAAGACACGAAAAATTTAAGAGCAACCATCAACTGATCGAGTTGAATGATAAGTATCTGAGTTAATGGAGATTAAGCACAATAGATCTTTCATAGAGCAGAAAACAAAAAAGGAGGCCTTTCGGCCTCCTTTCAATTTATTGAATCAGAGAATTAACCGTTGTTACGGATCCACTCATCCATGTCTGTCTTAAGGTTGTCAGACTTAGTACCGAAGATAGCTTGTACGCCACCCGCTACTACTACAACACCTGCAGCGCCTAGTTTCTTCAGCTTGTCTTGGTCAACAAGAGCTGTATCAGCTACTGCAACACGTAGACGAGTAATACAAGCGTCAAGACCAGTGATGTTCGCTTTACCACCGAATGCAGCAACTAGCTCACCAGCAAGTTCAGAACCAGTCGCAACTGACTCTTCTTCAGTCTCGTCTTCACGGCCTGGAGTTTTAAGGTCTAGAGCTTTAATCACAGTGCGGAATACGATGTAGTAAATTGCAGCGTAAGCAATACCACATACAACCATTAGGCCCATCTTAGACGCGTTGCCAGATAGAACTAGGAAGTCGATTAGACCGTGTGAGAAAGATGTACCGTGTACAAAACCTAGAGTGTTCGCAAGAACGTATGCAGAACCAGCTAGTAGAGCGTGGATTGCGTACAGTACTGGAGCAACGAATAGGAAAGAGAATTCGATTGGTTCAGTGATACCCGTTAGGAATGAAGTCAACGCAGCAGAAGCCATGATGCCCATTACTTTAGCGCGGTTTTCAGGCTTAGCTGAGTGTGCAATCGCGATTGCAGCAGCAGGTAGACCGAACATCTTGAACATGTAACCACCAGCTAGCTGACCGAAGCCATTGCCCGCTGCACGAGATGCGTCATCAGCAACTAAGTAACAAGTAAGAACACCGTTTTGAGTTTCGCCAGCAGCGTTTACACAAGTACCAGCTTCAAAGAAGAAAGGTACGTTCCAAACGTGGTGAAGACCAAATGGAATTAGAGAACGCTCAACGATACCGTAGATACCAAACGCCACTTGTGGGTTTTGGTGAGCAGCCCAATCAGAGAACGCAGAGATAGCGCCGCCAACTGGTGGCCATACTACAGATAGTAGGATTGCTAGACCAATCGCAGAGAAACCTGTGATGATTGGCACAGCACGCTTACCAGCGAAGAAGCCAAGGTACTCTGGTAGTTGAATACGGAAGAAACGGTTGAATGCCCAAGCAGCAACACCACCGACTAGGATACCACCTAGTACACCAGTATCGATTTTATCAACGCCCATTACACCAGCCATTACGCCAAGTGTAGCAGTCATGATGCCGTAACCAACGATAGCAGCTAGACCCGCTACACCATCGTTGTTAGTAAAGCCAAGTGCAACACCTACTGCGAACAGTAGTGCCATTTGACCGAATACTGAACCACCAGCTTGTTCCATTAAGTTTGAAACGATTTCTGGAATGAAAGGAAGATCTGCTGCACCGACACCTAGCAAAATACCCGCAACTGGTAAAACTGATACTGGAAGCATCAGAGACTTACCAACTTTCTGCAGGCTAGCAAAAAGGTTCTTAAACATGTTTATGCTCCTGATAAAGATAAAATAATTATATTGGGTTCTAACGGCACACCCCCGTAGCCTATATGTTAGCACCCTGCGAAAATGTAACCATGTATTGCATTATATTTTCTGCCGCTAAATATATATTGATGGGGAACTAACTTTCTAGTCACTTACGAAATTTAGTTTCAAAACACGTCTTGGATCACATGTCAAATCTAGAAATGCAATCCTTTACAAGCATTTAATCAATTGAAATATATAAGTATTTTTCAATAGTCCTATTATTTTACTGAGTAAATAAAATAGGAGCGAATGTTATTTTTAGTAACAAAATTACAAATGTTATAATTAGCGCTCTCAAGTTCAACATAATTCGTAAACATTAAAAAAAAACCTATTTTTAGTGATCAAAAACACAAAAAGGGAGCTTTCGCTCCCTTTTATTTGTTTACTTAGATTTTTATCGCAAAAAAAGTTTTTGGTAATTTTTGGTCGTTTGTTCGGCAACCTCTTTCATCGACACACCTTTTAATTGCCCAATGTAGGCCGCCACTTCGACGACATATGCAGGCTGATTCTGCTTCCCACGATATGGAATGGGCGCCAAATATGGAGAATCTGTCTCGATCAGCAACCTGTCTAGCGGTAGGTTCTTAACAACTTCTTTAAGTTCTGTAGCCTGCTTAAAGGTCACAATGCCTGAAATTGAGATATAGAAACCTAGTTCCATTGCTGCTTCAGCGAACGCTTGATCTTCGGTAAAGCAGTGAATCACACCACCACACTTCTCAGCTCCGCCATCACGTAAAATAGCTAATGTGTCTTCACGTGCGTTACGAGTGTGAATGATCAAAGGTTTATTCAGCTCAACGGCTAACTCAACATGCTGCTTAAATCGTAGCTGTTGCAGCTCCGCCGTCTCTGGTTGGTAGTGATAATCTAAACCTGTCTCTCCAATCGCCACAACCTTAGGGTTGCTCGCGTATTCACGCATTGTCTCTAGGCTGAAATCACTTTCAACATCGAGAGGGTGAACGCCACAAGAGGCTTTAACGTTATCAAACGGCGAGATCATCTCGAGCATATTTTCAAACGAATCGAGTGTCACACCGACAGAAAGCAATTGGTCTACGTTAGCAGCCTTCGCCTTGTTAACCACATCTTCTACGCTGGTGTGTAAATCTTGGTAATCCAGTTTGTCTAAATGACAGTGGGAATCTACGAACATGTTTCCTCGCAAGTGGTTATCAGCCAATTCATTATGAGTAGCTCCGTATTGAGCCCAGGGTGTTGCTTTAACTGCTCAATCAATGTCAGCAGTTTATTCGATGCTGCATAAGCACTTTGATAAGACATCGCCTCACACAGTGCTTTCGCACTCGGAGTGAAAGCCTGATTCGCCAAACCAAAATGCAGCTTCTGTACATCTGACAATAGATGCCAAAGCCAGCCAAGTTGAATCAAAGGGTCTTTGCTAAGCTCTGTAGAGAACTTTAGCATGTCAGGTTGAGTGCCTTTTATCACATTCACAAAGCCATCGAGCGCTTTTGTTGAAGCTTCAACGTCACCTTGCTCAAACATCGCTTTTGCTTTTAAAGGCGCGTTGTCATTGAGTGCTAAAATATACTGCGGTACCGCTTTGCCCACTTCACCATCTAACCACGCTGATGCTGTCTCTAACTGCGGACTAACCACATTGAATTGCTGACAACGGCTAATAATAGTCGGCATTAAGCGATTACTGTTACGAGTAGACAGAATGAAGATGCACTTGCTTGATGGCTCTTCCAGAGTTTTCAATAGTGCGTTGGAAGCCGATTCGTTCATTGCTTCAGCAGGGTTAAGCAAAATAACGCGCAAACCACCTAACTGAGAAGACTCTTGAGCCCAGCGGTTACTGGCACGCACTTGATCAACCGTGATCGACTTACCTTCTTTCTCGGGTGAGATCACATGAAAATCAGGATGACTGCCCGACTTCATTAACTCACAGCTGTGGCAAAACCCGCACGACTCGCTTTCATAGTTCGTGCACATCAATGCGTCGGTAAGTTGGCTAATCAAAGCATCAACGCCGAGCCCTTCCGGTGCATTAACAATCACAGAGTTAGGAAAACGCTCCACATCGAGACTTTTTTTCCACTCACTCCATACCGGTGTGAGCCAAGAATACACTTCAGCCATGACTACCTACTGTTTGTCGAGCCAAGCAGTTAGCGCGACTTTAATATCAGCGGCTACTTGCTCAATTTCTTGCTGCGCGTTAATCACAAGTACAGAATCATCTTGTTCTGCAATTTCTAGATAGCGCTCACGCGTGCGGTCGAAAAATGAGATGTCCATCTTTTCAATTCTATCAAGCTCACCACGGCCTCTAGCACGCTCTAGCCCTACTCTAGGGTCTAGGTCCAAATATAGCGTTAGATCGGGTTTAAAGCCGCCTAGCGTGGTTGCTTTCAGTGATTCCATAGTCGTGCGCGCGATCTGGCGACCACCACCTTGGTATGCCTGTGAAGACATATCATGACGATCACCCAATACCCATTGACCATTGGCGAGTGCCGGCTTGATGACGTTCTCGACTAATTGAACACGTGCTGCATACATCAACAGCAATTCAGTCATGTCTTGAAGCTTCTCGCCTTCGTGCTCTTCTTTAACCAATGAACGCATCTTTTCAGCTAAGACAGTACCACCCGGCTCGCGAGTATTAACAATATCTTCAACATCCGATGCTTTTAATGTCTCAACGATGGCATTGATTGCTGTGCTTTTGCCAGCGCCTTCAAGGCCTTCAACCACGATAAATTTCGACTGATTCATAATTATTTCTTTATCTGTTTTTTCTTAATTGCTTTAAGTAAGCTCGCACTGCACGGTTATGCTCAGTCAAACTCTTTGAAAATACGTGACCACCTGTTCCACTCGCAACGAAATACAAGTAGTTGCTCTTCTCTGGATTCAACGCCGCGTTGATAGACGCTTTGCCTGCCATAGCGATAGGTGTCGGTGGCAAGCCACTCATTGTATAGGTGTTGTAAGGCGTTGGCGTGCGTAAGTCTTTCTTACGGATGTTGCCATCGTAGCTGTCACCCATGCCATAGATAACCGTTGGGTCAGTTTGCAAACGCATACGCTTGTTTAGACGGTTAACAAACACAGAAGAAACACGCTCACGTTCTGACGCAACAGCGGTCTCTTTCTCAATGATAGATGCAAGAATTAACGCTTCGTATGGCGATTTAAGAGGCAGCTTATCCGCTCGATTTTCCCACTCTTCATTCACCACGCTCATTAGGTCTCGATGCGCGCGCTTCAACAAATCTAAATCAGTGGTGCCGTAGGTGTAGTGATACGTTTCTGCTAAGAAGAGACCTTCTAGCTTTTCGTTTTCAATACCCAACTTTTCAGCGATCTCTTTTTCAGAAACGCCATCCAATGTCTGTTGAATGAATTCGTTGTCTTTTAGCTGAACAAGCCATTCGTCAAAACGACTGCCTTCAACAAAGGTAATAGTAAACTGGTGTTCTTTCCCTTCTACAAGCACCTTTAGCGCTTGCTCTAAGGTTAAACCCGGTTCAAGCAGGAAAGTACCCGCTTTTACGTCTACAAGCTCAGGATGTAACTTACGGATTAATTTCTCGTAAGGAGAAGCCTCAAACAGCCCCTCGTTAATCAACTGGGCTAGAACGCGGTTAAAGCTGCTACCTGAAGCAACAGTCACGACTTGTGGTTTTTCTAATTGAATACCTTGTTTCAGGTTATCTTGCGCTTGGTTGTAAACATAAAAACCAGCAGCACCGGCTGCAATTAAGCACAAGATAATAAAAATAAATAACTTTTTGATCACGAGTTTAGTTGTCCTTGAAGGCTACGAGTAACGGTTCCAATGTTAAATTGGGTATCACTAATACGGGTAACTGGGGCAACCCCTAAAATGGAGTTTGTCATGAAAACCTCATCAGCTTGCATGAGTTGAGATAAGCAGTAGTCACTAATTGTAACGGAAAGTTCAGCCTGATTCAGCGCGGTTAACACTTGCTTACGCATAACCCCCGCGACACCACTTTGAGTGAGTTGAGGTGTGTATATCGACTGACCTTTGCGCCAGAACAGATTGGCCATGGTGGTTTCAATCACATTGCCCGATATATCAAGAACCACACCATCCACTTCATTAGCTTGATCCATTTCATCTTTCATCAAAATCTGCTCAAGGCGATTATTGTGCTTATGGCCAGCCAGTAGTGGGCTCAAACCTAGCGCTTGATGGCAGATACCGAGTTCAACACCGGAGTCTTGCCACGCTGAATAATGGCTTGGGTAATCAAAGGTACTGATGGTGATTGTCGGCTTGGCGATATTCTTGGTACTGTAGCCACGCCCACCCGCTCCACGACTAACGTGCAGCTTGATCCCTGCTTTTTGATTATGAGGCTTGTTGGCGTTATGGAGCTTCTTTGAACCATCAAGGCTCTTTGTGCCATGAAGAGCGTTATGTTGGATGTGTTGAAGCGCAGTATCGAGCCAAAGACTAACAACATCCCAATCAAGAGCAGAAATGCGTAGTGCTTTAAGGCACTCGTCGACACGGTGCTGATGATCGTGAAGATGTTGTATCTCACCATCACTCACGAGCATTGTCGTAAAACAGCCGTCTCCGTACTGAAACGAGCGATCCAAAATATCGATAGTTTGCTGGCTTTCTCCATCAACCCAAAACATGTTTTTCCCCATAAAAAGAAACGGCTCAATGCTAAAGCATCAAGCCGTTTAAAAACAAGTTTAATTGTGACTATCTACGAGTGTTTACGTCTTTAATAAGATGATTAAATCTTTTTGAAGATCAAACAGCCGTTTGTACCACCGAAACCGAATGAGTTACATGCAGCATATTCCATGTTGCTAACTTCACGCGCAGTGTGAGGTACTAAGTCAATATCTAAGCCTTCTTCAGGATCATCTAGGTTGATTGTTGGTGGAACAATTTGGTCAACCAGAGACATAGCCGTGATGATAGCTTCAGCAGAACCAGCAGCACCTAGAAGGTGGCCTGTCATTGATTTCGTAGAAGAAACCAATACTTGCTTGCTGCCTGCTTCGCCAAGAGCACGCTTGATGCCCTTAACTTCCGCTACGTCACCTGCAGGAGTCGAAGTACCGTGTGCGTTTACATAACCGATTTGTTCACCAGTAATGCCAGCATCACGCATAGCCGCTTCCATTGCTAGTGCACCACCTGAGCCATCTTCACTTGGAGATGTCATGTGGTAAGCGTCACCCGACATACCGAAGCCAACTAGCTCACAGTAAATCTTAGCGCCACGAGCTTTCGCATGTTCGTACTCTTCAAGAACCATCATGCCTGCACCATCACCAAGAACGAAGCCGTCACGGCCTTTGTCCCATGGACGAGAAGCTTTTTGAGGCTCATCGTTACGAGTAGACAGTGCTTTAGCCGCACCAAAACCGCCCATACCTAGTGGCGTTGATGCTTTTTCAGCACCACCCGCTAGCATTGCGTCAGCATCGCCGTATGCAATCATACGAGCAGCGTGACCAATGTTATGTAGGCCAGTCGTACATGCAGTAGAAATCGCGATGTTTGGACCGCGTAGACCACGCATGATAGACATGTGACCAGCAATCATATTCACGATCGTCGACGGTACGAAGAACGGGCTGATCTTACGAGGACCTTTTTCAGTTAGAGCTTGGTGACCGGCTTCGATCAAACCAAGACCACCAATACCAGAACCGATAGCAACACCCACACGTGGAGCGTTTTCTTCAGTAATAGTTAGGGCTGAATCATCTAAAGCTTGAATACCTGCTGCGACGCCGTACTGGATGAACAAGTCCATCTTACGAGCATCTTTTTTAGTCATATACTCTTCGCAGTTAAAGTCTTTAACTAGACCTGCAAAACGAGTTGAGAAATTGGTTGCATCAAAGTGCTCGATATTAACGATACCACTTTGACCAGCTAGCAGGGCTTTCCAAGAAGATTCTACAGTGTTGCCTACCGGTGACAACATACCCATGCCAGTGACAACTACACGACGCTTGGACACGATTTTACACTCCGGGGATTGAGGTGATTTAAGATGAGGATAGATGAGTTAGATAAAACACAGGCGGTCGAGGTGACCGCCTGGGAGAGATTATTACTGAGCGCTAGTTACGTAATCGATAGCTGCTTGAACAGTAGTAATTTTCTCAGCTTCTTCATCTGGGATTTCAGTGTCGAATTCTTCTTCTAGAGCCATTACTAGCTCAACTGTGTCTAGAGAATCTGCACCTAGGTCATCAACGAAAGAAGCTTCGTTTTTAACTTCAGCTTCGTCTACACCTAGCTGTTCAACAATGATTTTCTTTACGCGTTCTTCGAGGTTGCTCATTTTTTCTTTTCCTTTACAGAGTTCGCTTTATGCGATGTTTTCCGTAGTTTATTCAATCTATTGAAAGTTGCAAGGTCAACTTTTCTGGTCAAACCACAATTTTCACGATTTTAACCGAAATTACGTATGATCTTGACTTAAATCATGCACAAATGTTGCACATAATTTACACCATGTACATACCGCCATTGACGTGAAGTGTTTCACCTGTGATATAAGCTGCCGCAGGTGACGCCAAAAATACCACAGCTTCAGCGATTTCGCGAGGGTCACCTAGTCGACCTGCTGGTACATTCGCCAAAGTTGCTGCACGTTGGTCATCATTTAGCGCTTTAGTCATATCAGTTTCGATGAAACCTGGAGCAACAGTGTTCACTGTAACGCCACGAGATGCAACTTCACGAGCCATTGATTTAGTAAAACCAATTACACCAGCTTTAGCAGCAGCGTAGTTAGCTTGACCAGCGTTACCCATAGTACCTACTACAGAACCAACGTTAACGATACGACCTTGACGCTTCTTCATCATGCCGCGCAATACAGCTTTAGACATGCGGAAGATAGGCGTTAGGTTAGTATCGATGATGTCATTCCATTCGTCGTCTTTCATACGCATAAGAAGGTTATCACGAGTAATACCTGCGTTGTTAACTAGAATGTCAATCGCACCGAATTCATCGTTGATGGTTTTCAGTGTAGCTGCAATTGAGTCAACATCCGTTACGTTAAGAGCAAGACCTTTACCGTTCTCACCAAGGTACTCGCTGATTGCAGCAGCGCCGCCTTCAGACGTAGCAGTACCGATAACTTTAGCACCACGCTCAACTAAAAGTTCAGCGATTGCACGACCGATGCCACGGCTTGCGCCTGTAACGAGTGCAACTTTGCCTTCTAAATTCATCATAACTTCTCTATTAAGTGGTTATTTACTTAGCAGCTTCTAGTGATGCAGTGTCATTAACTGCAGCAGCTGTCATAGTTTTTACGATTCGCTTTGTTAGACCAGTAAGAACCTTACCTGGACCTAATTCTAATAGCTTCTCAACGCCTTGCTCGTTCATTGCTTGTACGCCTTCAGTCCAACGAACTGGGCTGTATAGCTGACGAACAAGTGCGTCTTTGATTTTTGCAGGGTCTGTTTCAGCAATAACATCCACGTTATTGATAACAGGCAGTGCTGGCGTGTTGAACTCAAGAGCTTCTAGAGCAACCGCCAGCTTGTCTGCTGCAGGTTTCATCAGTGCACAGTGAGATGGCACAGAAACAGGTAAAGGAAGAGCACGCTTAGCGCCCGCTTCTTTACATAGTGCACCAGCACGCTCTACTGCTGCTTTGTTACCAGCAATAACAACTTGGCCTGGAGAGTTAAAGTTAACTGGAGACACAACTTCGTCTTGCGCTGCTTCTTCACACGCTTTAGCAATCGCTTCATCATCTAGACCGATGATTGCGTACATTGCACCAACACCCGCTGGCACTGCTTCTTGCATCAGTTGACCACGTAGTTCAACCAGCTTGATCGCTTCTTTAAAGTCGATAACGCCCGCACATACTAGTGCAGAGTATTCGCCTAGACTGTGACCTGCTAAGTTTACAGGTTGCTCTAGGCCAAGCTCTTGCCATACACGCCAAATTGCAACAGACGCTGTTAATAGAGCCGGTTGAGTGCGGAAAGTTTCATTTAGATTTTCTACTGGACCATCTTGAACCAATGCCCATAGATCGTAACCAAGTGCTTCTGAAGCTTCAGCAAATGTCTTTTTAACAACATCATACTGTTCGCCTAGGTCAGCAAGCATACCGATAGCTTGAGAGCCTTGGCCTGGGAATACGATAGCAAATTTGCTCATTGTAATTTTCCTTTAAGCAAAGCAAAAAATTGAATAAGGCACATAAGTTATGTGCCTTGTTTGTTGATTATCGCTTAGGGTTAGAATTTAACTAACGCAGAACCCCAAGTGAAGCCGCCGCCAAATGCTTCAAGTAGAAGCGTTTGACCACGTTTAATTCGCCCGTCGCGAACAGCCTCATCTAGGGCCGTTGGTACGGTAGCTGCTGACGTGTTGCCGTGCTTATCAAGAGTAATCACTACTTGATCAAGCGACATCGTCAGCTTTTTAGCGGTTGCCGAGATAATACGGTAGTTCGCTTGGTGTGGAACTAACCAATCAAGCTCTGACTTATCCATATTGTTCGCCGCTAAGGTGTCTTTAACTAGCTTAGAAAGCTGAGTTACCGCCACTTTAAATACTTCGTTGCCCGCCATGTGCAGCCATTTGTCTGCATCACCGCCGCGCTCTGGTACTTCTAGGCTTAGAAGCTCACCGTATTTACCATCAGAGTAAATATGAGTAGACAAAATACCTGGCTCTTCGCTTGCGCCTACAACCACCGCGCCTGCTGCATCACCAAATAGGATGATAGTAGAGCGGTCAGTCGGATCACAGGTTTTTGACAGTGCATCCGCACCAATTACCAAAACGTTCTTACACATGCCAGTCTTGATGTGTTGATCAGCAACAGACAGTGCGTAGACAAAACCAGAACACGCTGCAGCCAAATCAAACGCAGGGCAGCCTTTAATACCAAGCTTACCTTGTACCTGACATGCCGAAGACGGGAATGTGTGGCTACTGCTGGTTGTCGCAACGATGATTAAATCAATATCTTCTTTGTCGATACCTGCCATTTCAATGGCATTTTCAGCAGCGTAAAACGCCATATCAGCAACGGTTTCGTTTTCCGCAGAAATACGACGCTCTTTAATACCTGTTCTAGCAACAATCCACTCATCGCTAGTCTCTACCATTTTCTCTAAGTCTGCGTTTGTACGCACCTGAGATGGCAAGTAGCTGCCAGTACCTAAAATTTTGCTATACATGAAGACTAATAATGCCTCTCGAGTAAAACCGCTTCCAAACGATCGCTAATGCGGCTGGGGACTTGTCGTTTGACCTCGTGTACTGCTTCACCAATCGCGTTGACGACTGCAGACACATCAGCACTTCCATGACTTTTAATGACAATGCCGCGCAATCCTAACAAACTTGCGCCGTTATACTGGTCGGGGTTCAAGGTTTTTAATTCAGTAAATAGCTCAGAAAACAACATTCTGGCTATCCAACCCTTTATTGTTGAAGCCATCATGCGCGTTTTTAGCTTATCAATAAAGAGCTGAGCTGTACCTTCGCACGTTTTTAAGCAGACATTGCCCACAAAACCATCACATACGACGACATCAGCAGCATCTTGAAGTAATTGATTACCTTCAATATAGCCTATGAAATTCACAGACTGAGTATTCGACAACATTTCAGCGCATCGTTTTACAAGGTCATTACCTTTGATTTCTTCCGCACCGATATTCAAGATGGCGACACGTGGAGCGCGACCTAAATGTTGTTCCGCTAATGCACTACCCATTACAGCAAACTGAAAGAGTGAATCTGCATCACTAGAAACGTTCGCCCCTAAATCAAGCATCCATGTGCGATTCCCTGATGCGGTAGGCAAAGCTGAAACCAATGCAGGCCTATCAATACCAGGAAGGAGTTTAAGTCGGAAACGAGACAAAGCCATCAGTGCGCCAGTGTTACCACCACTCACACAAGCATCAGCCTGTGATTCGGCAACCAGATCGATAGCGGCACGCATAGAACTGCCCTGACTATTACGTAAGGCTAGTGAAGGTTTTTCAGAATTGGAAATAACTCGATCACAATGCTGGATGCTCAAACGAGAATCAGGCATTCGACCTAATGAAGATAATTGAGATGTGATCGCGTTTCGATCACCTATGAGAATGACTTTTAGCTCTGGGAAATACGACAGTGCCTGCACGGCGGCAGGCACTGTTACACGAGGACCGAAGTCCCCGCCCATTGCATCAAGCGCAACGGTTAGATTTTGCAAAGGTCAACCTTACTTGTTGATAACCTTTTTGCCGCGGTAGAAACCTTCGGCAGTCACGTTGTGACGTAGGTGAGTTTCACCTGAAGTTGCGTCTACAGAAAGTGCAGCTGTAGTTAGTGCATCGTGTGAACGACGCATGCCACGCATTGAACGTGATTTCTTGCTCTTTTGTACGGCCATTGACCCTACTCCTATGTAAATTCTTAAAGAAGCTGTTACTTCTTCAAGCTTTTTAAAACATCAAATGGATTCGGCTTTTTATCTTCCTCAATTTCTTCAGGAAGTTCGCCAAACACCAAATTATTTGAGTTAACGCTACAGTCCGCATCGTCGTGCATTGCTATTTGTGGCAATCCAAGGATGAACTCGTCTTCAACTAATTGAATCAGGTCTAACTCACCGTACTCGTTCAGATCTACCAAATCGTACTCTTCCGGTGCTTCCTCTTCACTTTTCTCACTGTAAACAGGAGTATAAGTAAATTGGACATCGCACTCATGTGCGAAAACCTCATTACAACGTTGACACTCTAAATCGACTTCGACGTTAGCTTTACCAGAGATAACGACTAATCGTTGTTCATCAAGCCCAAATGACATTGAGACTTGCGCGTCACGTTTTACGCCTTCAGTTGCTTCAGTTAAACGCTTTAAAAGACTGACTTGAATGATGCCATTCATATCCAGTCGTTTTTGAGCCGTTCTTGCCGGATCAACTGTACGCGGTATTTTTTCCTTTTGCATAGGGCGCGAATCTTATCTTCCAAATCATGTTTAGTCAAAGGAAATGGCAAAAAAAATGTACTTTCCTGCCTTTCCTATTCAGAGCATTATGAATAGCAGGACAAGTTACGTTATCCTGAGATAAATGCTTCCTTGAATTGTAAATTAAAATGAGAAATTACCAACTAGTTTTAGCCTCTACATCACCATTTAGGCAAGAGATCCTCAAAAAACTACAGTTAAGCTTCATTACTGCTAAACCAGACTGCGATGAAACGCCGCTTTCAAATGAGACACCTCAACAATTAGTCATGCGCCTTGCCGAGAACAAAGCTAAGTCTTGCGCGGTAGAGCAACCGAGCTTAGTGATTGGTTCTGATCAAGTTTGTGTGATTGATGGAGAGATCATTGGTAAGCCACATACTCGTGACAAAGCAATTGAGCAGTTATCGCGTCAAAGCGGTAAGAGCATCACTTTCTATACTGGTCTTTCGGTTTGGAACAGCGAGACCAACAAAGCTGACACGCGTCTCGACACCTTCATCGTGCATTTCCGTGATTTAACCGAGCAGCAGATCGTCTCTTATGTTGAGAAAGAAGAGCCTTATTACTGCGCGGGCAGTTTTATGTGCGAAGGGTTAGGCATCGCGTTGTTTAAACAGATGGAAGGCAAAGACCCGAACACCCTAATCGGTCTACCACTGATCGATTTAGTCGATATGTTAGATGCCCAAGGGATGAGTGTGCTTTAACTAGTGCTTATTACTCTTACAAAGATCCCCTACTCCTTCCTTCATCAGTCTAGGAATGACGAAGACTAATGATTGTTACAGTCCTAAGGGCTTTTCTTTATTCAATATTTATTAATGCAATGTGTCGTCATCCTCAAGAGCGAGGCACGAGCGAGTTAGGGATCTTCTACAGTAGGCACAAACAAAAAAGGTTGACGACATTCGTCAACCTTTGTCATTTTCAGATAGGTGATACTCAATCCTGAAAGGGTTTTTCCTTTAGTATCTCGTATCTCGTATCT